>JAFGNY010000074.1 GCA_016926765.1 Bacteroidales bacterium
AGACCGGAGCAGGAACCAGAGTGTCAGTAACCAGAAGAGGCTTTGCGGGCCGTCGGGCAGGATGAACAATCCGCAGATCACAAACGCGTAAAACGATGCGGAATATAAGAATGCGGCATAGAGTCCGGTCCGGGGATCTTTGATGAGAGAGCCTATTCTAAAGATGATCCAGGTATTGATCGTTCCAAAGACCACGGCTGCCAGGCGAACGAAGAATTCCTGGTCGAGATGCAGGTTCAGGGTGAAAAGCTGGATCACCCATCCTACCATTGGGGGGTGATCAAAATGGCTGAGATCGGGAAAAAGGGCATAGGTCCAATAATAGACCTCATCGTAACCAAACTCGATAAAACCGGCGACAAAGCCGCGTATCAGGGCCGAGATAACCAACAAAATGACCAGAACACGGGTGATGGAGCGCTCTTCGTTCATTGGTCTGTTTGTTTAAATTTCTTTTTTCTCCACTGGTACCGGATGATCAGCCAAAGGCCCACTGCAAGAGAGCCCAACATCATGACCCGGAAAATCCAGGTGCGTTCCCAGTTGATTTTGGCTGTAAGATAGTTGGTAGGGGGATCCCCGTTGTACCGGAACACAGGATTCAGGTAGAAAATCGTTCCGGGATGCCCGTATTGGCTGAAAAAGACAATATCGGTACGGATATAAGTATCTTCGGGCTGAAGCTTATACCATGCGGCATCCGTGAGGTACAGCACCTTTCGGGCCTTTCCTCCCTGTCCGATAAAGGTGAACTTCATCGCTGTGGTATCCGTTTTAATCCACAGGGTATCATGCTGGATGTTTACCTCCGTCACCTTTGGGATCATGGTTGAACGGATCTCCTTTTCATCAAACGGCTCGTTTTCCCGCATATAAATATCCGCTCCGAAGGCATTTCCCGATTTAAGGTTCTCCAGCATATCGGTGCGGTTCACTGTAGGTGAGTTGATGAAGGTACACCGCCGGCCAACCACATACGGATCAAAGATATCGTGACCATCATCGTCTCCTTCAATATAAACCGGCCTGCCTGCCGAGAGTGCAGCATCCCACTGCTGGAAAGAGTTCCAGTTGTTATCAAGCACCTCAATCAGATCGTAGTTGGAGAGGTACTTCATATCCTCAAGGGAGTAGCCATTTTCCCAGTCGGGGTGTGCAATGGTAACAATCTCGCTGGTGGGGCGAAGCAAATTGATGATATGTTGTTTGTGGTTGATATTCTGAACCAGAGAATAATCAAACCACAATACCTTTTTCGCTCCCAGCAGCATCTGGTGTTTTTTCCGGATCCCAAATCCATGTTCGTATACTGGAATGTAGTATGGGGAATCTTTCTGGAATTCGGTGATATGCTGGTAGTGGGACAGTGCACAAACCGAATACCCCAACCGTTTGTACTGTTCATAACACTCCTCCTCCGTTCCTTTTCCGGCCGTGATTCCCGCCCACCGTCTGGTATGAAAATGAAAATTTGCCCGGCGCCAGTGGTTGGTGTCAAGGTTTTGGTAAGGATTATACCACATCTCACCGGAAAAGGGTTCCGGCTCCTGAAAATGGTAAATCGGGGCAAGGAAATAGATCACGAGCTCGATCAGCAGAATCACACCTGCAATCCAGAGGACCAGTTTCAGGAATCGTTTCAGAATGTTCGATCCATCTCTCTTCATGAAATTCACTGCACTTTCAGAGGCCAAAGTTAACACTATTCATAACAGAACCATTTCAGCATCTTACCATCGCACCATTTCACTTCCCGCTTCTCTCTTAAAACCAGAATCCCAGGTTCAGAAAGAGCATCGGACCTGGATTGACGTTGGATCCCATCAGTGTAAGTTCAATAGGGCCTATGAAGCTGGAATAGCTGTATGTCACCCCATAGCCAATCATGAAGTTTCTCCCCTGGAAGAGGTCACCGACACTCATCTCACTCCCGCCGACATCGGTACGCAGGGTGATGTAATTCTTTTTGAAGACATTGTACTGCAGCTTGAGTCTGCCAACCAGGGTATAGCTGCCATAGTTCTGAACGAACTGTGCTCCGGTGAAATCGAGAAACGTCTCAACATAGTTCCGGGTATTTAATCCTCCCAGTGCAAAGAGGTGCTGGACAGGTGGGAAGTCAGATTGTTTCAGCGTTCCTCCTGCAAAAATGCCAGGCCGGAGGGTAAATCTCTTTGAGAGAGGAATACTTTGGATATACTTCAGGTAAATGATAGCCGAATTGGTGAAGATATCCTTGACCCAGTTCCCCGAAAGCGGCATCACATACTCGGCACGCAGCGTAGCCAGAAATCCCCGTGTCGGGAAATTAGCATCATCACGTGTATCGGCATTGATGGAAACGAACGGAGTTCCGTAACTGCTGAAGTTGTTGTATTTGCTGATCGATGTGTCAACAGTCACATCCTGCCTGAACCGGAAATACTCATAATCGAACCCCGCACGTATGTTGTACATGTTCAGGAACATCGAGTTGAAGAAGAGGGATGCCTTGAAGTTGGTGAAACTAAGCTGATCCATTTTCACATCCTTGTCGTAGATGTTGAACTTAAAGGAGTACAGATCGGCTATCACACCAAGTCCCGCTTTGCCGTTCAAACCAACCAGGTAAAGAACCTTAAGCCTGGGGTTCACCCCCAAGGTGAGATTGGCGTAAAGCTTGGTGTTCTTTCCAAGCAGGTTCCTGAATGCTCCGTTGAGGATGAGGCTCCCGTTGTAGTCGTTGTCGAAATGGATGCCGGCCGACAGGATCCCGGGTGCGGCCTCTGTCACATTGATGATGAGATCGGGAGGAGATTTGGTGTTATCCATCTCATAGGAAACACGGTCGAAATAGTTTGACCCGTAAATAAAGTTGATGATGGTTTCAAGATCCCTGATCGCAATGCGATGTCCCTTTATTTCCTTAAAAAAGGTGTAGAAATAGTTGTCTGGAGTCCGTTGATTCCCCTGGAAACGGATACGCTCAAACTCCAGGGAGTCGAGAGGCTGCGTTTCATACTTTTTAAGAGGTTTGAATTCCAGCGCATTCAGTGAATCAGCCAGTGCTTTAATTTCGTCGTAATGTGCCCGTGCAACCCTCTCCCCCTCCGCTATGATGGAGTCATAGTCATCAAAGTCCATCATCCCATAATTGAGTTTGATACGAACCGAAATGTCGGTCAGGCTGTCGCCAACCTGGTTGGCTTCAATCGCAGGGAATGAAGTGATCTGGTTCAGGATGGCTGTGATGGTATTCAGTTGTTCCTTTTTTGAATATAATCCCTGCTGAACGTCTCCTCCTATGATAATCTCGGCTCCCATCTCCTTGACCTGCTTCACCGGGTAGTTATTCACCACACCGCCGTCTACGAGGTAATATCCCATATACTCAATCGGGGCAAAATACCCGGGGATCGACATACTTGCCCGAACTGCCTTGGGAAGATAGCCCTTGTCGAGAACAATGGCATCCCCGGTGAGAAGATCCGTTCCCATACAAAGGAATGGGGTTTGAAAATCATGAAAGGAGTAGGTTCTGTATGCCGGTGAAAAATAGTGATTCAGCAGCATATCAACCTGCTGGCCCTGGTAAAATGCATTACCCAGACTGATCTTCCGGTTACGGATAGGAACAGATAAAATGGATCGTTCCCCGAACTCCTTCTCATCATATGACACATATTTTCTGGGCATTTTGTCGGTAAGCAGACTGCTCCAGTTCTGTTCCCGGATCATTTTCGCAATTGAATCCGGATGGTATCCGATGGCATAAAGCCCTCCCATGATACTTCCGATGCTGGATCCTCCAATATAATCTACCTGTAAGCCGGTTTCCTGCAACACTTTCAGCAACCCGATATAAGCAAACCCTTTGGCACCGCCGCCACTGAGGACAAGCCCTACAGTGGGGCGCTTTGCCTTTTCAACCCCGGCCGGCGGATCTTCGGCATAAGTTTTCATCTGAGGCAATAGTATGGCCAGAACCACGAACAACAGGGTGATTGGCAGTAAGGGAAAAGGTTGAAACCTGGTCATAAGAGGGTGATTAAAAATCTGAGGTTCTTCCGGAATATACCAGAGCAAAGATAAGGGATATCTTTCTCGTTTGAAGGGGGAGGTTCAAGGAACAAGTGAAAGTCAGTGATCGTCCAGCTCACCCCACTAAAAACAGATACCCTTTCCCCTTAAGTGTTACGATCTCGATCGAGGGATCTTCGGAGAAGTAGTTTCGGAGCTTCCGGATGTAGACATCCAGGGTGCGGGAATTAAAGAAAGAATCGTCACCCCACACGCTCATCAGCAGCTGTTTCCGGTCGGTGCTTTGGTTGCGGTATGCCACCAGGATATTCAGCACCTCTATGTCGCGCTGAGAGAGTTTGATGCTTTGAGAGGGGGATACCAGTTCATATCTTCGGGGATAGAGGAGATAACTCCCCAGACGGATCTCCTCAGGCTGCTCCCGGGAAACGTTTCTGATACCTTCTTTCAGTTTCAGCAGGTTGTGGATCCTGACGATCAGCTCTTCCATGCTGAAAGGCTTTCGGATGTAGTCATTCCCACCGGCTTCGAAGCCTTTCACCAGGTCGGCCGTTTCGGTTTTGGCAGTCAGAAAAATGATCGGAAGGTGAGGGTGCTGTTTCCGGATCTGAGCGCACAGGGTGAATCCGTCCACGTTTGGCAGCATGATGTCAAGCACGCAGATATCGGGCCTGAAGCTGCTGAATGTCCTCAGCACAGTGGCTCCGTCGGTGCGCCACTCCACCTCAAAGTCCTGTCTCTGCAATGTCTCCATGACGATTTTTCCCAGGGAAGTCTCATCTTCTATGTACAGGACCTTCTTCTTCATGGCGCCGGATGCGGAAAAGTAAGAATAAACCTGACTCCTCCCTCTTTCATGTTTTCTGCGCGGATGGAGCCTCCGTGCAGTTTCATGATCATGGAGGCATAACTCAGTCCCAGTCCGTACCCTTTCACATTATGGAAGTCTCCCCCGGGAACACGGAAAAACCTGTCAAACACCCTTCCGATGTATTCTTCCGGTATCCCGGGTCCGTTATCGGCAACGCTTAGAGATATCCCCCTGGCCTCCCTGCCGATGGTGATCACGATTTGCGGATGCTCTCCTCCGTAGTTCATGCAATTTTCCAGGAGATTAACCAGAACTCCCTCCAGGTGAAGCCTGTCGCCGATAATATGATCCGGTCCACTTTCCTGCATCACGGCAACTGTCCCTCCCAGGTCATCCAAGCGCGATCGCAGCATTCCAATGACCTCATCTGTCAGGTTCAGCAGACTAATTCTTTCTTTGCCGATTGTCAGGATGCCGTTATCGTACATCGATGAATTCAGTACCTGGCCCACCAGATTCTCCAACCGGTCCATCTCCCGTATAGCCAACTCAAGATATTCGGATGAAGTAGCCGGATCGTTTTCAGGGTTGAATTTTTTCAAGGCTTCCAGGGCAACTTTCACCGTGGCAACCGGCGTCTTCAGTTCATGGGTGATGTTCGATAAAAAGTCGCTGCGGATATGGTTGAGCTGGATCTGGCTTTTCAGGCTGCGGAAGGCGATGACAAATGACAGACCTGTGAGAATCAGCAGAAAAAGAGCAAAGAGGATGGAAGGGATCATCTGCTTGAAAATCAACCGGAAAGGATTGCTGATGGTTGCCCCCAGGGTGTATCCGTTGGCGGGGAATTCATAATAGAATCTGCCGGGTGTAAGGATTTTCGTTTGCCAGGGAGGGGTGTCAGTGGTCCATCTGATCCTGATGGAAGGATCTACTTCACGGATTGTCCCGGCAAACACCTGTTTCAGCCGGCCGGTATCATGCATGATCACGGTCTGGCGCATGAATCCTCCTGTTGGAGAAAGGGAGTCTTCAATCCGTTCTACAAACAGTTTCATCCCCTGCAGGATGATCTGTTCATTGGATTGAAGGGAATAATATCTCGCCTGTTTATTCCTCCCGGGAATTCCGGTTCCGTTCCATCTTGCAGCATCCACAGGAAATGAATCCAGTGTAATGTTCATCGTCAGACGTCGATAAGAGGTATCGTTCAACATCGGGTTCAACACCTTTACCACAAGGAGTGAATCCATCACGGTAACACCAGAGTCCCTGAAACGTCTCGAGAATTCCTGGTCCACCCGGTCCCGCTCCTTCACATAAACCGACCACACCCATTGACCCACAAACAAGGTCAGGACGATCTGACTGATGATCATCAGTAATCGAATCAGAGTAAGGTTCTTTGTAGTTTTCAATGATAAAAATCAGTGTTTATCCGTGTTAACGAAGGTATCCGTGTGATCTGTGTTCCATTTACATTGCAAAATTAACCCAAACTCCGAATAATCTGCTTCCCGTTAACCTTAATTAACCTTGATTAGCTGATCGTTAACTTTCCGGTGCGTTTTCTCCCTGTACTTTTGGCTGCAAAACATCAACCCAAAAACAAAACCATTAAAAGATGAAAACGATGCTTTTATCAATGATCGGTTCCCTGATCTTCATCACCGGAACCGCACAGGAAAGCTCTTCAGGAAAAATTTACTACGAAGAGACCTCAAAACTGGAGATCAAACTGGATGGGGAGTCATCACAGTTTGCCGGAATGCTCCCTAAGGAGCGGAAATCCCGGAAGATCCTTTATTTCTCTCCTGAATCCTCCCTCTATCAGCTGAACAATGAACAGCGGGAGGAAGAGACTGTCAGCACCGAGGCGGAAGGTGCAACGGTGATGGTGAAAATGATTCAGCCCGATGATAAATTCTATACCGACCTGGAAAGTAAAAAGACGATTGAACAGAGGGATTTCATGTCGCGGATTTTCCTGATCGAAAATTCCATTGACGCATCCGGGTGGAAGATCACCGGGAACCAGAAAACGATCCTGGGATATCCGTGCCAGGAAGCCGTCCAGAAAAAAGACAGCATCGTTACGGTGGCATGGTTCGCCCCCTCTCTCCCGGTTACATCGGGACCCGGGAAATACCTGGGACTCCCCGGCATCGTTCTGGCGGTGGATGTCGATCATGGCAAACGCACCATCATAGCCACTGCCATTGAACCTGGCCCCGTTGGGAAAGATCTCCTGGCTAAACCCAAGGGAGGCAAAAAAGTCACTCCGGAGGAGTATGATCAGATCGTGGAGGAGAAACGAAAGGAGATGGAGCAACAGTATAGCGGATCCGGAGGCGGAGGCGTCGTGATCAAGATCACTCAGTAACTACCTGTAAACGATAATCTGTCGATGATGATTGCATCCGGAAACAATTCCCGCTTCCTGTCGGTAATACTCCTGGCACTGATCTCCCTTGTGGTTCTGACGACACCCACTTTCGCGCAGCCGTCGATGATTCAGGGCGATGTGTTCAACGAATCGGGAGAGCCGTTGGGGTTTGCCACGGTAACCCTGTTGTATCCATCCGACTCTACCCTTGCCTTCTATGGCATCACCAACGCCGGGGGTCATTTCGAGATACGGAAGACTTCTCCGGGGGATTATCTCATGCAGGTGGGCTACCTGGGCCATGAGGTCTATTGGCGGCAGGTAACACTTCCTCTTCCCGACGGGAACAGCCTGGAACCGGTGGTGATGAAACCGGTCCCGCTGAGCCTGCGGGAGGTGAATGTGAATGCCGACAGGATCCCCTTTCTGATCAAACAGGATACCATTGAATACGATGCTGCCGCTTTCCGCACCAAACCGGATGCTGTAGCGGAGGATCTGATCCGCAAACTTCCCGGAATTGAGGTGGACCATGTCGGGAATATCAAAGCGCTGGGCGAGAACGTCCGGAATGTATTGGTTGATGGCAAGGAGTTTTTCAGCGGTGATCCGAAAGTGGCCACAAAAAACCTCCCTGCCGGGGCCATCAAAAAAGTGCAGGTTTATGATAAAAAGTCGGACCAGGCCGACCTGACCGGGATCAGTGACGGAGAACGGAACAAGACCGTCAACCTGGTGCTCAAGGATGATCAGAAGAAAGCGTGGTTTGGTGACTTCAAAGTGGGTGGCGGGACCGGGGCCCACTACCTGGCCAATACGAAAGCCTACCGCTTTACCGACAAAAACCAGTTTGCCGTTCTGGGAATGCTGAACAACATCAACCAGTTCGGATTCAGTTTCCAGGATTACCTCGACTTCAGCGGTGGCCTGCAGGCTATGAGTAGCGGGAACCAGGCCCGGATCACCATTTCAGGCGACAACAGCATCCCGGTTGATTTTGGCCAGCCGGTCAACGGCTTGGTCACGTCGGGAGCAGGTGGGATCAACTACTCCCATGAACCAAAGCCCGAGAACAGGTTTAACATCAGTTACCTGGGTAACGGCATCGGGAAAAGCCTGGATGAATCGGTACATACTGAGAACTTCACCCCGGGAAGTTCTTTCATGCAGGAGGAAATCAGCCACTCATCTACCGAAGACTGGAACCATAAACTCAACTTTGGCTGGAAAAACAAGAGCGACTCCATGCAAACCACCAGTGTGGCAGGAAATGTCGGGCTGATACAGGGCAGAAGGTCCCAGGAATCCCAAACCCGGAGTTTTACCGGCGACACCCTGATGAACATGCTCAATCAAATCTCCGGTGGCAGATCCAGCCAGATCGGCTCCAACCTGGGCTTTTCGTGGATGCGGAAAGGAAAAGGAGACTGGAAATTGTTCAAGCTGTCGGGAAACGCCTCCTACCACTACAGCCTGAGCAAGTCACAATGGGACAATGTTACCCGTTACCTCGGTTCAGTTGTTCCGTTTACCGATAACCAGTATCTGAACAACGATGCCGACAGGCTGAAT
>JAFGNY010000399.1 GCA_016926765.1 Bacteroidales bacterium
AAAGAGTTCTTTTTCATTAGAGGTACCGGCGAATGTATATCCCCTGCTTTTATTTCCTCCCCTTGCAGCAAACTCCCACTGGGCTTCGGTAGGAAGCCGGTATTGTTTTCCGGTTAGCTGGTTGAGCTTGCGAATGAACTCTTGCACATCCGCCCAGTAAACGTTTTCCACAGGACAGTTGTCACAACCTGAGAAGTAGCTTGGATTACTTCCCATCACAGCCCGCCACTGCTTTTGGGTTACTTCATACTTTCCAATATAGAATCCGTCGAGGGTCACGGTATGAACCGGTTTTTCATCGTCATCGCCTTCGTTGCTGCCCATCTGGAAGGTTCCGCCTTCGACGTAGACCATTTCGATTTCGGGAATTATAGCTCCTTCACACTCTTTAATTTCCTGATTGATGAGATTTTTTTCTTCTTCCGTGATTGTAATATTATCTAAGATCTTGTTATATAATATAATGGCTTCTTCGTATAAACCAGCAGTTTGTTTCTGAACAGCCGACTGATAATCCCACACTTTCCGGCACTCTTGGATTTGCGTTCGCACAGTGTTCTTTTCAGTATAGGGTATTCTGCTGATATTCAGCGCTTCATTGAAATAATTGATAGCGGTTTCGTATTGCTTCCGGTTCTTTGCCTGATAGGCCTTTTTGGTTATCTTTCGGAACTGGCACAGGGCTATCCGGTTCTCCATCTCTTCGCTTCTTTCATATGTTGTTGAAGGATTGTTCTGCACATTCCGGTAGAATGAAATTGCTGCATCGTATTCTTCCTCTTCCAAGGCCTGGCTGGCAAGAGAGAGGTCTTTATTTCCGATGGCCATATAACACTCGCTGATCTTTTTATTTAGATCTTTCTTGTTTTCCGTGGTTGCCAGGGGGCATCCCCTGGCTTTCTGAAACCATTCAATGGCGTTTTGATAGGCGCCGTGATTGAATTCCTTCATACCTTCATTGAAACCCGCTTGCACACAAGGGTCGGAAAATGGCTGGCAAAAACAAGATGAAATTGAACTCAGCAAATAAAGCTGGAAAATTAAGAAAAATTTGATTTTTAGGAAGTTCATCATAAGGTTCAACTATTAGTCCAAAACTACTTCGTCCAAGACTATCAATTTCCCATTGTTGTATAAAGGATTCCGTAAAACTGTATCCGTGATCATCTGATAAATTCCGACATTTCCCGGCAAACCCATTTGATTCATATACTTTATACTTCTACTGCACTTCGCAACCAAGCTATCCAGTTCAGATCTGCATGCATTGATCTTAAGAAGAGCATGGGATGTATCTCGAAGAAACAGGAAGGAACGCAGCTTTTTTGCTTCCTCAAACCGCTGCAGGGCATTTAAAAAACCCACTGTTTTATTCATAGTAATGTCATTTATCCTGGCAGAATGGTCGAAGGCTTTTTCCCCTTCCGAGATTAATTGGTCGTATTTTCGGGTCAGATCCAGGTTGGCCTGAAACCGGTATTTCCCGTCCGGATATTTTTGAATATACCCGATCAGTTTATCCGTGTCTCCGCTTCCGGCAGCATCCTGATAAAGCTGTTTTTCCGTTTCTGAAAGGTACAGCATCCATCCAAAATAGGCTGCAACGGGTAAAGCGCAAAGAAGCAGAATGAATAAGGTTCTCCTGATATTTCTCTTTCTCCGCCACCTGATGACTTCCCTCCGGTGAATTCCGCCAGGGAATTTGTTCAGGTACTCCCTGCATATTTTTCGAGAAAGCTTGTTTTTGTGCTGGTTCCAGAATTGCGTTTCTGCTTTGGATTCCTCAGGGATTGCAGGAGGGCTGACGGACAGGATTTCGGTACCCTCATCCTGGGTACCGGGTTGTTTGTCCTCACTGGTTATTTCAGCCTGACACTGCTCTCTGATAATTTCTGTGAGACTGCTTACCGCGCTTTGAATCTGATCGCTTGAGGGGTAAGTTGTGATGAATAGCTGATAATCGTCGACAGTATGTTGTTTTACGCATTTTTGCCACTCTTTATTCTCTTTTTCTGCCCGTTCTGATTCGAGCAGGTTTTGGAGTTTCTGGCCGGCTTGATCGGAGTATCGGCCATTCGGATATTGCCGGAGAAAGTCTTTCAGTTTTTGAATGGTCATACGTTTGTTCACCTCTTGCCATTGCTGTTCTTCCGGATAGGTTTTCAGGTAGTCAAGGATATCCCTGGCATGGGGAAACCGGTCTTCCGGTTTTTTCTGAAGGCATTTTTCAATGATTGACCGATAGGGTTCAGGGATATCCTGTAATGCGGGAGGAAGAGGTTCGAGCAGGATTTTTCTCATGGTCTCCTCTTTTGATTCGTCTTTTCCTCTTTCAAAAGGCGTTTTACCCGAAAAAAGCTCGTAGAGGATGATACCGAAAGCCCATATATCAATTCGATGATCTATTCTTGAATGTTTTGCGCCGAATTGTTCGGGAGCCATATAGGAAGATGTTCCGATATGTTCGGAAAGATAGGCTGCCGAACTGGATTCGATTTCTTTACTGATGCCGAAATCGGTTATTTTTGGAATGTACCGGCCTTCTTTGTGCTCGATCAGGATGTTGGATGGTTTCAGGTCACGATGAATGATCTTGTTGGAGTGGAGGCAATGTAATCCTTGCAATATGCCAGTGATAATATCATTACATTTTGGTTCATCTTTTCCTATGGCCTCTTTGTCCATTAGTTTTTGCAGATCGGCGCCATCAATGTATTCCATCACGGCAACCTGCCGTTTATAGGATCTCTGAAGGTCGTCATGCCCTTCCGTTTCGAAAACATAGTAGTATGCGATCAGGTTCTCATGCCTGAAGTCCATGATCCTCCTGAATTCCTCCATGATGCTATATCGTTCATATTGCGGGTTTGCCGGATTGGATATCTTGAGCGCCACTACCTTGTCGATTAGGGTGTCGGTTGCCCTGAACACCTCTCCGAAGTTTCCTTTTCCTAATGAATCACTGATACTGTCGTATTGGAACCTTTTCAGACCTTCAGCCATATGTGCTACGATTAGTATGAAATATAACAATAAAATATCACCAGCACAGCAAAGGAAGATCTTTATCGAAGCTGCCCCATGCCACCGGTATCTGCCTTCCTTTTGATTCTGTTTTTACTTGTATGTAAAGATATTTATAAAGTTCTTTGACAGAGATTTTACGGTCATTGTTTATATCGCAGGCGCCCCTGAGACCCTTTAGCAGATAATAGGTAAACAACCCATGTTTCAGATGTGGAAACTCACGGGATATCTGTTCATTACGGGAAGATGCCATAACCAGGACCTGTTTTTTCGATCGGGATGATATCTCCTGTGTACCGGGGTTATCATCAGGTCTGTTTTCACGAATGGATCCCGACATGCAGGCATCGGCGATCAGAACCTTTGTTCCGGCATTGCTCTTCCGGAAAGCAGATTTGACTTCCTCAAAGGATATCATGGATGCATTTGTACCGGCAGCCTCGTAGGTAAGAAAACAATCCTTATCTCCATGTCCGGAGAAAAAAAAGAGAATCCGGTCATCCGGTCCTGCTTTGGCAAATAATTTGTTTACCTGCGCCAATACCTGCTTTTTCGTTGCTTGTTTATCTGTCAGTAAGGTAAGATTACCGGCATCTGTATGTCTTAACAGAACATCATACAGGGCTTTTGCATCCTGATCGCAATATTTCAGGTTCAACCGGTGATTCTCATACAGGGAAACACCGACAATCACGGCGAAGATCTTTCCTTTGCCGCAATCGCCGGCGAAAAGCAATCCGGGGAATAACAGGATCATCCATAAACTAATTTGTCTCCGCATGGGATTCCGTGGTGTGTTACTGATCATTGACTGACTTTGATACTGTTCCCGCTGCGGGAGCATTTGCCGGTGTTATATTGGGATTGGTTTGACTATTGCCCGTGGAATCGTATTGTATAACTTCCTTATTTCCCTCTTTTGAAGAGGAGTTTTTCTGCCTGGGTTTTACTTCCTTTTCATGAGCTGGCGTGAATATGATGATCATGAGAAGAATGATTAGCAGAGAAATTAATGCCAAAGATATTTTTACCCAGAATTTCTGAGCCTGAATAAATTCTTTTGCATTCCTGAAGATGGCAATGAGGTCTCTTTTTTCTGTCGTTTGACCACTGACCTGGTCGATCTGGATCAGGTAGGCAGAGTAATTATCGCGTGAATGCTCCTTGCATCTGTTGGAGATTTCCTCTGTTTTCCCCTCGTTTGAGAGGTTGCTTCCCAGTATTTCGCACAGGGTGGCATTGCTGATTGCCTCCGATATTCCGTCGGAACAAAGGAAAAAATAGTCTCCCGGTTGCAGGTCGTCGAGAATGGTAATATCCGGGATTGCCTTTGAAACGGAGTCGCCCTGAATTGCCCTTGTGATCACATTTCTTTTCGGATGGGTCAGTGCCTCCTCCGGGGTGATGATGTTGTTTTTGACCAGGCTGTTCACCAGCGAATGATCCTCAGTCTGAAATCTGATCTCCCCGTTCCGGATATGGTAGACACGGCTGTCGCCAATGTGCGCGATGATGGCTTTGTTACCTGAAAAACAACATAAGGTTAGGGTTGTTCCCATTCCTTTTGCATGTGGATTTTTCACCAGGTATTGATCGAATTGTACCTGGGTATGTCTGACTGCGTTTTGTATGAAGGATTCATCAATTGCTTTTCTCTGATTTGCCTGAAAATAACCAGCTATTGTCTTAATAGTTAAATCACTGGCAATTTCTCCTTTTTCTGCTCCGCCGATGCCATCGCACACCATAAAAAGCCTGTCATTTGCCGTAGCAGCGCTCGTTGCAGGGTATATTGCATCTTCATTATTCTCTCGTTTTCCTTTTTCGCTCAGTCCATTTGGCTTGATAATAGTGATTGCCATCATAATATATTATTGGTAAGGATAAGCTGATTAAGAAGGTGTGATATGTATGGTTGTTTTCCCGATTCTAAGGGTGTCGCC
This sequence comes from Bacteroidales bacterium, assembly GCA_016926765.1. GTDB lineage: Bacteria > Bacteroidota > Bacteroidia > Bacteroidales > FEN-979 > QYOJ01. The sequence goes on from JAFGNY010000399.1 coordinate 4,971, forward strand.
CGGCATCAGAATGGTAATTTCACCTTCCTGAAGCCTGTAGTCATTGTGAAAAGTACCGTTCTTGCTATTCAGGTCTTTCAGATAATGATTCCACCGTTCATGCGCATCTTTTTTCACCTCTATCCGGGCATGCATACGTCCCATGAATTTATCATCCGTACAGATCTGAAGGGTTGCCTGGGATGAATCTGCTTTACGTCCTACAATGTGAATGCCTTCTTTGAGGTTGATTTTGGTTTCTGGTTGGTTTCCGGATATTTTCAATGCAGCCGGTTCCAGAAAAACGGGAATATCATGATTGATGGTCGCAGGTAAAATGCGTAACAGGAACTCTTTGGGAATGGGATAATTCCGGTGGCAGAACGGACAGGATATTTCCGTTTGATCGGGCCTTAATATTCTTTCGTGAAACTGCAATGTTTTATTGCACGATTTGCAATAGATTTGGATCATACTTATAACGTTTGCTTACTTTCTTTGAAATTTGCCTGGTACCTGGTATGGCATCTGGGACAGGAAAAAACAAGTGGTGTTTGGTTTTCATTTTTTTCCTGTACAGGAATCCTCAGAATGACATTGCATTTTTTGCATTTTATGAGTGCGTATTTCAAGGGTCCATTCCCTTCTTTCAACTGATTCCGCTGGTTGCAATAGGGACAATGGAATGTGGCATGGGCCGGTAATGCACCGAGATCTTTCAGGCGGATAGAAACCTCTTTACCGCAATAACTGCATGAAACATTCATGGGTACAGATTTTTTGATTATAATGTTGAGATATCTGCATCATCAATGAAATCAGACATCGCATCGTTGTCTGCCCTGGAAGCATAGGAGGTAATATCTGATTCGTTTTCAAGGAATTCTTCTTTGACCTGATCAACGGTTATCCCGTATTCTTCAATGGAAGCCGGCGCTTCGTCAGGAATACCGTCATGATCGAGGTCAATGGCAACCACATCCAGAATCCCATCAGCATTTATATCCAGCATCACCGCATCAAACTGCTCATCATTCGTAATATCAACGGCAATAATGGCATTTCCTGCTTCATCAAATTCAATATCAATGACTTCAGGTTGAAGGGTTTCTTCATTAGAATAATCCGGATCAACCGGAATTTGTTCGCCTGATTCATTTACAATAGGTTGCATATAGTCAGGTTCTTCCGTTGCTGCCTGCTGATTCTCATCGCCTGTTGTGTCTTCAGTTTCGGTATCCGGGAGTGGGGAGGGTTCCGGTTTTATAGTATCAGTCAAAGCATCTTCCTGTTTCGATGACGGTTCAGGATAGTTCAGCGAAGCCATGTAATCATGTTTCTGGTCGTCACTCATGGCATTCCACTCTTCGGCATAGTAGGTATTGTATGCATGATCTTTCCACAGGAATACTCCTCCTGCTCCGACTTCCTGCCTGGCAGTGGCAAAGGCCTCATCAAATGTCATCTCATCGTTCACCAAAGAAGAGATCGGAGCTTCCCGCAGTATTACCGGCTCATCAGTGGGTAGGATGTTTGATTGTTGTCCGGAAGCGGGAATGTTACCGGCTTCTAACTCTGGCAGGTTTTCAATGGCGAGGTAAGAGACCGCACTTCCCGCCACAAAACCGCCTGAAGCGGCAAGA
>JAFGNY010000400.1 GCA_016926765.1 Bacteroidales bacterium
CCAACCTATCCCCAGTTGAATCCCTACATCAATGTCATTGATGAAAAGACGTTCGAGACAGGCAACAAAAACCTTGATCCGGAATTGACCGGTAAAGTGGAGGTCAGCCACAGCTATTCCATCAAAAATTTCCGGTTGTTCAGCCATTTGTACTACAGCGACGCCAGCGATTTCATCGTTCAGGTCTCTTACCTGATCCCGCCCGATACCCTGGTGATGACCTATGCCAATGGCGACTGGCTGCGAAAAGCCGGGGGCGGAGTTGATGGAACCGTTGATGTTGGCAGATGGATGACGGTTCAAACGGGGATCTCTTTATGGTACAGCAAATCAGCAGGGAGTTTCAACGGGGTAGACCTCTCTTCAGAAGGAGTGTCCTGGGGTTTTTCGCTCAAGGCATCTTTTTTCCCCTGGAAACAGGGGGAGATCCTGGGAACCTTTTCCTACAGTTCCCCCTCCTACCTGCCTGAGTTTTACCTGCACGAGCTCCATACCACAGATATGGGTGTAAGGCAATCTTTTTTCGACAGGAAACTCACCGTTTCACTCACCCTTACAGATCTCTTCAACAGCCGCAAGTGGATCGTCGAAACCACAAACGACCAGTTCACGCTGTTTAATGAAAGCAAGACCGACTCCAGAGTTCTATGGGTTGGACTCTCCTGGTCGATGCAGGCAACAACCCAGCAAAAAGGGAAGAAAGCTGCTCCTTCAGAAACCGAGGAGGGGCTGATCAGGGTGGGGCAGTGAGGATGTGGTTCGCTTCATCAATGAGAAAAGGTGTTTTTTTTCGAATATACCCGAAAAATGTTTTGTATATTTGTATTTTATTCAACATAATCGAAAAAATGATAGTCCGCACAAGATACCTGGATATTCTTCGTCCTTTCATTGATAAACCGTTGATCAAAGTCATATCCGGTGTCAGAAGATGTGGTAAAAGCACTTTTTTACTGCAGATTGCCTCTTTCCTGAAGGAAACAGGAGTGAAAGAGGAAAATATCCTGGTGATCAATAAGGAATTGCTGGAATTTGATTTTATCAAAACGTATACGAATTTGCATGATTTTATTCAGAGCTATTTCAAGGGTAAACGTGGTCGCCATTATCTGTTTGTAGATGAAGTTCAGGATATTGAAGCATGGGAACGGTGTATCGCTTCTTTGCTTGCAGAGGCCAATACGGATATTTATATCAGTGGATCCAATGCCCGTTTATTATCCTCTGATCTGGCCACCCTGCTGACCGGGCGATACATTCAGATCATGATGCATCCATTCTCTTACAGGGAATTTTCTGAGATGGTTGCTAAAATGGAAACGTCAACAAGCGCCATTAGTGAGTTTGATAGATATATAAAATTCGGAGGGTTTCCCGGACTTCATTCGCTGGGATGGGAGGAAACTCCCGCACGGCAGTTTCTGGAATCGTTGTACAATACCATCTTATTGAAAGATATTGTCGTAAGATACAACGTACGGGATGTGTACATGCTGGAAAAGATTTCAAATTTTCTGATATCCAATTGCGGTTCGATTACATCGGCAAACAAAATCAGTGCCTACGTAAAATCACAGCACAGAAAGATCTCGGTCGACACAGTTCAGAATTACATAGCCTATACGAGAAATGCATTGCTTACTCATCAGGTAAAACGATACGACCTCAAGGGAAAACGCATTCTGGAAAGTCTTGAAAAATATTATCTGTGTGATACCGGACTTCGTTATGCCCTGATGGGTTATCCGCCGGAAAATGTTCCCGGGAATCTTGAGAACATTGTTCTGCTTGAATTACTTTCACGAGGATATAGCGTATCCCTTGGCAAGTTGAATGGATTTGAAGTGGATTTTATTGCGGAAAAGGGAAGTGAAAAAATCTACTTTCAAGTCTGTATGACCTTGAAGGAAGAAAAAACCATTCAGCGCGAATACAGGCCACTTGAAGCCATTGACGACCATTTCCCGAAATATGTACTCTCGCTTGACCAAGGATTTGAGACCTCTTTGAAAGGGGTGCAGTGGATGAACATCAAAGACTTTTTATTGCAGGAATAATTTCGCGTTCCCCCGATTTATTCATCAAAGCCCTGGCGGAAGCCCATGTAGAAGGCTTTTTGTTTTGTTCCGCCAATAAAATAGCATATCGTCAGGAAAATGCCGATCACAACACTCACATCAAACACGGTATACGCCAAATTCACGATCGGTTCAATCGCCTCAAACCGGATCATCATCAACAGGCCTGAAACGACGGCTATCCAGATGCTGATGTTTTGGAGGTGGTAGAGCCATCCGGGCTTTTTACCGGCTTTCCGCATCGCCAGACAGGTATAAATGCCAGCCAGGATTGCCAGTCCGCTGATCCAAAAATGGTTCTTGTCCAGCCACATTCGTTCAGGAAGGATGTAACTGTTCAGATCAGGTTTGAGATAGATCAGCAGGAAAGCAGCCAGCAAAACCCCATAGATGATCCACAGCGTTGTGCCGGTGATGCTGAGAAAACCGGCGGTGCGGTTTACCTGTAAAAGAATCGCCAGGAGGATGATGACAACCAGGAAGAAAAAAGCCGGATACTCGACCGATTTGACGATCTGTTCGCGGAAAGCCGACATCCACACGAAAAAGCCGCTTATCCCCATCCGCTTGTACTGAGGTTCGAACACGGGATTTCCATCCTCCCCAAAGGGATATTTTACCACCATGGAATAGAACATCGGGGATGAAAAGGAGTGGCATTCGGTGCACCCTTTGATTCCCAGTCCGGCCTTCGCCGGAGATACATCATGGTTGTATTTGTACACAGAGGCGTATGGCGAGGATTCCCACTCCTCCTTATCCAGTACTTCATATGTCATACCGTTTTTGTACATCCGGTCGTTGTTTACCCACACTACCTGCCGTGCTGAGAGATCGTAACCGATGCCCTTCAGGTAATCCGTGAGGGAGTGGATCAGGGCATCAATCTCCTCCGGCCGTTTGACCTCCGGAATGCTGTCGCCGTTGTCGTCGCGGATCAGGGCCAGTTCCGGGAAGACCGCCTGATCCTTCTGGTGTTTGGCCCACATGGCATAGACATCTTTCATCCGGGGCTGGTGCAACCCCGGTTTCCCGGGGGTATAGATCCCCGGCCAGGCGCTGTGAACAGGATTTACCGGAAAGATCTGATCCTTGTA
>JAFGNY010000401.1 GCA_016926765.1 Bacteroidales bacterium
CCCCCTTCCCTGCTGGCAGGGAAGGGGGCCGGGGGGATGGGTCCCGCCATCGATTTCTATCGCCAATCTTGCCTGTGGGCAATAAAAATCCGGGATGAAGAAGTTCAGGTCATTTCCCTGTCTATCAACCATGATGGGATGCTGGCGAAGAAATTTAAATCCTTCTACCCGGCGATCCTTTAGCTCCTCCCATAATCGTTTCTCAGCCATAGTCTGGTTTCCTCGCAGTTTTCTTAAAAATTACCTGATCTCACAATACTTCATGGTTTTTTCCTAAGAATTGACAATCGTCACGACAAAATCAAAAATTCAATCGGAAATCGAAAATCACTAAATCGTAAATTGCCCGGTTTACAGACACGTGAGTTTGTTGATCAATCGCTGGAATCCCAGATCCTTCATCTAAGTCTGTTATTCCAGAATCTGACGGAAGGGTTAAGTATGACACAGGTCAACTATCCCCAGGTGCTGATCAATGAAGAAAACAACGACACAAAGTCCACAAAATTGATAATGGGCATTTTGCGCACGTAACGTAAGTTTTAGCGAATTTCCCGGTTATCCCATTTTAAATGAAACAAATCAAAACATCCATTTAATTACTTTTCGGAGTGGACTCAATCTTCAAATTTTCAAATCCACAACAGTCAAAGAATACACCGCAATACCAGGTTGAAATACAGGAATTATTTTTTCAGCAGTTGTCCGAACAGCGTGAGGATATCAGTGATTGTTTTTTCGCTTTCAACGGGAATTTTCAAATAGGTTTTCCCCGAATCTTTGTCTTTTTCCACCAGTGAATGCACTAATTTTTCCGTTGCTTCAGGGGAAGAAAGCGTACGTGTTAGTCCGCTAAAAAAAGCAATCCCGGTTGAGATCAGGTCGGCGGGTTTATCCTGCAAGGAATCAGCCGGAACCGATTCGACCGGCACGACATCATCATCTCCCGGAAGCATCCGGTCAATTCCGGATATGGGTTTTTCAGGTTGTTCTTCAGATTCGGCAAACAGGAGTTCGACTGTTTCCTGCTCCTCCTCCGCCGGCAAAATAACCTCTTGAAGCTGATCAGTGGAAGCAGTCAGTTCTTCCACTGATTTCATGAACTCCCTGAACCGGTCTTCCGACATAAAGATGCTGTCTTCACCGTTGTCCAATACCCCCTGGGCAAGTGAAGATTTGAACTTCAGCACCCCGAGCATCCGGTGTTCAATCGTGCCGGATGCCACGAAATGGATCACCGATACATTTTTTTTCTGCCCCAGCCGGTGAACACGGGCTATCCGTTGCTCCAGGACAGCTGGGTTCCAGGGGATGTCGAGGTTGATGACCAGGGAAGCCGACTGCAGGTTAAGTCCCGTACTCCCGGCATCGGTAGAGAGAAAAACACGGCACTCCGGATCCTGGTTGAAATGATCAAAAAGTTGTTTCCGTTTCTTACTGGGAACCCCTCCATGCAGGTATTCATACCCCAGTTCACGTTGTTCCAGTTCCCGGGCGACCAGGCGGGTCATCCGTTCCCACTGGCTGAAAACGACCACTTTTCCCTCAGGATCATCTGTAAACTCCGACAGGATATTCATCAGTTCATCGACTTTCGTATCATGACGGGTTTGCTGATCGATGATATAGGTGCTGTCGCAAACCATCCGCATCAGGTTCAGGTTGATCATCAGCCGTTGCCTGTCCTGCTCATTCAGAAATCCCAGTTTCTTCCATTTATTGACCAAACGGGCAACGGCATCGCTGAATTCCGAATGATATTCCATTTGTTTTTCGGTCATCGGGACAAACAACGTTTTATCCATTCTTTCGGGAAGTTGTGTGAGCACTTCCTGTTTCGTCCGGCGTACCATGATGCCTTTGAGTTTTTGACTGATTTCATGCAGATGACGGTAACCGGTCACTTTTCCTGTGGGGTTTTTTACCTGATACCTATCGAGAAACCAGTAATAGGGCCCGAGTTTAAAGGGATCTACAAACTGAATGATGGAGTAGAGGTCTTCGAGTTTGTTTTCGAGCGGTGTGCCTGTCAGTACGATGGCGTGTGGCGACCGGATCTTCTTCACGTTCTGAGCCACTTTCGTCTTCCAGTTCTTGATCCGCTGGGCTTCATCCAGGATCACCAGATCGAATTCTCTCCGGTTGATCAGTTCCAGGTCATTTCCAACTGTGTGATAGGAGACAATTTTATAGAACGAGTCGGATTGATACTGGTTTTCACGGAAATGGGGATTCCCTTCGATTACCAGGGCCTGATCGGTCGTGAATTTTCCGATTTCCGACTGCCATTGGTATTTCAAAGAGGTAGGACATACGATCAATACCCTGGAGATGCCTGCCTCAATTTTCAGCAGTTCCGCTGCTGCGATTGCCTGGATGGTTTTCCCCAGCCCCATTTCATCGGCGATGATGCAGCGTCCGGCTTTTATGGCAAACAATATCCCCTCCTGCTGGTACTTGAAAAACCGGGTTTGCAATAGACCCTGTAACTCTTCTCCGGTTGGATATCGTTCAGATATTTGCCGGGTAAGCCGTTCCTTTTCGCGGTGTTCGAGGACAAATTCCAGGGCATCCTCATAGCAACGGAAATCCGGATGAATAGCCCTGGCCAAGGCTAAAAAATGTTCGAAATGCGCACAGGCCTCCGGAAGTAAAGCCAGGTCTTTATCGAAATAATGACTGGCAAGCGCCTTGTATTTTTCAGAAGCCTCAGTTCCAATCCGTAGCTTCACGGTTCGCTGTGCGGCATAGTTCAGGTATACTGAAGTGTAAGGAGGAAGGTATCCTTTGTCCAAAATAGCTGAAGCCCGTTTATTTGCATGGATTTGTTTCAGGATGGCTTCGATGTGTTTGCATGTCCCCAGATGGTTGGTTTTAAAATCGAGGCAGGAGCAAAAATTAAGTGTATTATCTGCACTCCGGATCGCGACTTTATAGGTATTTTTTGTTTCGGGATTATATACCAGGTAATCGCTGAATACCGGATGCCCGTCTAATTTTGTGATCCCGAATACCCTATCCTGGACAAATTGTTTACGAAGCCCGATCTGCCATGCTTCCAGGGGTAAATTTTCGGGACGATGGTGATAGGGAATGGTTTTTGCCTCTTTTTTTATGGTTTTCTTTTGGGCTGGTTCTCTTTTCATCATGGTGGAAATAAATGGAACAAAACATGTACATCTTGGCAGCAAATCTAATGGTTTTATTGCAAAGATTGAGGACACCGGATATAAAATTCGTAAACGTTTGGGCTATATTTCATTTGTTACTAATTTTGATTTACAAGGTCAAATGGAATATCCAATGCAACCTGGAACCTGTCAGTTGGCATTATGCAGTCAAATCAAAGACTCCGAACCTTGAACCTGAAACCCGATGCACGTTTCGCGATTGTCTGATTATCGATTGCCCGATTGTATTTTACGATTATTGGATTTTTAATGATTTCGGATAAACTCCACGATCCACGGAGTTGGCACACGGTTGCGGTCCTGGGGATTGATGGCCACCACTTCGGCATAGTGTCCGATGTATTCTGCCAGAAGCGGTTCCTGTGCCGCCATTTCTGATGCCGATATCCAGGTCTCGGCCGAGTAGTCCGACTGAAGAAGATGGAAAAAGGCGACCCGGGCCGGATCGATCAGGTCGAGAGCAGATCCAAATTCTCTTCCGTCGGCGACAAACCCCGGCATATCCAGGTCAGTGGTGATCAGCAGAAAAGGAGGAAAGGTGCCGTTGAGATGCCTGGCAGGAGAAGCGGGATTAAGCACTGTGGTATCGTAGGAGCCAAAAGCACCAGTCATGATCCCTTTATAAATCAGTACCTCTTCTGCATTCAATCCAAGCGGGTTTAGAGGAAATACCACGAAGTCTTCAAGCTGATAGGCTGCGCTCATGGAGATCACGCCCCGGACATCGTTCAGGGAACAGCCGTGCTGGTACAGGTATTGCGTATCGGTTGCCAGCAGGGAGACCAGATGGGCTCCGGCCGATTGTCCGAACAGGAAGATGGAGCCTGGATTTCCGCCATAGTCCCTGATGTTTAGCGTGGTCCAGGAAAAAGCAGCGGCCACGTCGTTGATATGGTCCGGGTGAACGGCGGCACCGTCGTCGGGGTTTGAGAGTCGATAATTGGTCACCACAACGGTAAAATCATAGTATGTTGCCAGCGTCATGGCCATGGTATCGTACTTGCTTTTGTCGCCTTGCCGCCAGGCCCCTCCAGGAACGAAAAACACGACATCATTCGGAGTGGGGTTCAGCTTGTAATACACGTCCAGCGTGTGTTTGTGAAAGGTATCCCCGGGAAGGTAAAAGATGTTGGTCACCCGGTTCATCACCGGGTCCGGATCATCCGGAGAGGAAGATTTGGAACAGCCTGAAAAAAGAGCGACCAGAACCAGGGAGACGGCAAAAAAAAGTAGCCGAAAGATTTTCATAATGGTTGATTTTTTGTAAAGATAGTGGAATTTCATCTTCATATATACAACACTGAATCCGGAACGAAAAAGTATCTTTGTGGTCTTTCACCACACGAAGGGCCAAAATCATAAATATAAAAGTTAACCCGCACATCAATCTTTAACTTGTTCAATATTTTCGTATGGACTGGATAGACTACCTCGACGGATCTGTTATTGTCAGTGATGCCAACGGCAGGATTCTTTACCGCAATGAAAAGTCGATTGATTGACGATTGACGTGGGTTCCTGTATATGGAATGTAAACGCTTCATTCAAGAACGGAAAAATCCGGGAAGGCGGCAAACACTGCGCCGGGGCCATTTCCACGATGGGTTCTGTGGCGCTCATCCTTTAATGCTGATGAATCTTATGAAACAAAACTGGATCATAGGTTTTATTGCTTTGGGTAATATAGCCCTGCACCTTGCGTTTTACAACTCGCTTGGCTTTCATCGTGATGAGCTTCTTTATTTTTCATTGGGAGAAAACCCCTCGGCGGGTTATGCATCAGTTCCTCCCTATACCGGGATACTCGCCTGGCTGATGATCCGGATAGCCGGGTCGGATCTTTTTGCTGCGCGTCTGCTTCCCGCAATTTTCAGCGGAATCCTGGTTGTGATTGTGGCGCTGATCACACGCGAAATGAAAGGCGGACGCTATGCGCAGGTTCTGGCGGCAACCGGAGTGGTGTTTGCCCCGATCAATCTGAGAGGATTTTCCCTGTTTCAGCCGGTATTCTCCGACATCTTTTTCTGGACCCTTATTTTCTGGCTTGTTTTGCGATTGATCAATACCCGAAAGAACAAGTACCTTTACTTCATCGGGATCGTGGCAGGGTTGGCATTTTTGAACAAATACCTGGTTGTCCTTCAGCTCCTGATCCTGATGCTATTGTTTTTAATGAGAAGGGAATATTGGATTTTTATCAGACGGTCACTGCCGATCACGCTGGCAATCCTTCTCCTAATGATTCTGCCCAACCTTATCTGGCAATATCTCCACCATTTCCCGGTCATAACCCACATGCATGCCCTGAGGAGCAGCCAGCTGGTTCATGTCGACCGGTTTACTTTTCTGACCGATCAGGTGATCTTAACCTTCATGGGTAGTTTACTCACCATTCCCGGTATGGTTATCCTGTTCACCAGAAAAGAACTGGCTCCATACCGCATCCTGGGTATGACCTGTTGGCTGGCGCTTCTGTCTTTGTTTCTTCTGCATGGGAAAAGTTACTATTCGGCTGGCATCCTGCCCTTCCTCACCGCGGCTGGCGCTATTGCATGGGAAGGGTGGCATCCCCATATTCTCCAAGGCGCGCCTGGTGGAATATTTTGCGTTTTTCAAAGGGAAAATCGGGTTTGATGCTCCTCTTCGGGACGAGGATGGAATTTATCACCCCCTGCCCCAGGATTATTCCGACATGCTTGGCTGGGACGAGCTCGCAGTTTCAGCAGGCAATGCCTGGCAAAAGGTCGCCGACAAAGCCGCCTGTTTTGTCTATTGTGAGAATTACGGCCAGGCGGGCGCCATCACCGTGTTGGGGAAAAAGTACGGGTTGCCACAGCCGGTTTGCTTTTCGGAAAGTTTCTTCTACTGGATCCCGAAAGCCCTTACGGTTGAGATCACTTCAGCCATCTATGTCAATGATGAATTAGGTGAAGACATTGAGGCTATTTTTGCAGATATCATTGTGGCGGGGGAAGTGACCGATACCCTGGCGCGGGAATTCGGCGCGAAAGTTTACCTTTGCACCCGCCCGCGCAGAAGCTTCAATCAATTCTGGATAGAGACCTGGCCACAGGTGAAAACTCCATTTAACTGACCTTAATATGAACTGGATAGAGCGCCTCGACGGCTCAGTCATCGTTAGCGATGCTTCCGGAA
>JAFGNY010000402.1 GCA_016926765.1 Bacteroidales bacterium
CAGGTTACAAAACGGGATGCAAGTCTATAACTCCACCAAAGGAAAATATGAACGGATCGGAAGGATCCTGAAGATCCGGGCCAAAGACCGGGAAGAGGTCTCGGAAGCCCTGCCCGGCGACATTGTTGCTCTGATCGGCATGAAGTTCACCAAGACCGGGGATACCCTCTGCAGCGAAGAACACCGGTTGCTGCTGGAATCTATTCACATCCCCCCTGCGGTGATTGAACTGAAGATCGCCCCGGCAAAAAAACAGGATCAGGCCAAACTGGGTGAAGCCCTGTCCAAACTGGCGAATGAAGATCCGTCATTCAACGTGCGGTATGACGACGAGACCGAAGAGACGGTTATCTCCGGGATGGGCGAACTCCATCTGGAGATCATCATTGACCGGCTGAAACACGAGTTCAAAGTGGATGCCGAAGTTGGCGAACCTGCCGTTGCCTTCCGCGAAACCATTACCGCAGAGGTGGAATCGAACTACAAACATGCAAAACAGACGGGCGGGAAAGGACAGTTTGCCTATACCGTCCTGAGGCTCGAACCCAATGACGGACATGGGTATGAATTCTCGGAAAAGATCAGGGGCGGCGCCATCCCGGCCGAATATATCCCCAGTGTGGATAAAGGGATCCGGAAGACACTGGAGCGCGGCATCCTGGCCGGGTATCCGATTGTGGATGTTAAGGTGGTGCTTCTTGATGGGAACTATCATCCGGTTGACTCCTCCGACATGGCATTCCAGACATGCGCTTCCATTTGCTTCAAACATGGATTCATGAAGGCGAATCCCATTTTGCTGGAGCCGGTGATGAAGGTTGAAGTCAACACGCCGGATGAATACATCGGTGATATTGTTAACAACCTGAACCGCCGCCGCGGGAAAATTGAAGCGATGCGCCGTTACCGGAAAGGAGCCCAGAAGGTCAATGCCTTCGTTCCCCTGATGGAGATGTTCGGCTATGCCACCCAACTCCGAAACCTCTCCAGCGGCCGCGCCAACTACTCGATGGAATTCTTTGAATATCAACCTCTGCCAGCCGGTATCCAGGAGGAGGTGCTGAAGAAGACGAGGGACGAGGGAAGAAGGACGTAAAATGTAAGAAGAACGAGATTTTCTTGGCGAGCTGAAGCTGCGAGCAAAGCGAAGTACCGGGATTCAGGATCCGGTATCCTGTTTTTCAATTGTGCCTCATGGCTTCTGAATCAATTACCGCTTTTTTCTTCTGAAACCGGATGGTTTCCTGGTGGAATTATATTCTGGCGCCTCCCCGAACTGGCTGGGGATGACCCCCTTGTGAACCGGCTTCCCAAGCAGTTTTTCGATCTCTCCGAATTTCCACTGGCCGTCGGGATTGATGAAAGTGATCGCGACCCCTGATGCGGCAGCCCGTGCCGTTCGTCCGATGCGGTGAATGTAATCTTCGGCATCATTGGGGACATCATAGTTCAGCACCATGTCGATATTCTCCACGTCGATGCCCCGCGAAACCACATCGGTGGCTACCAGCACCTGGATCTCTTTGTTCCGGAACCCCTGCATCACTTTTTCCCGCTCTTTTTGTTCAAGGTCGGAGTGGATCTCCTGCACTTCAAGGCCCGATTTCTTCAGCTCGCGGCTAAGCAGCTTGGTACTGCTCTTGGTGGAACAGAAGATCAGGATGGTCCTCCCTTTGGAATTTCCAAGAAGGTATTTTACCAGGGGAAGTTTTTGCGTATCGTACACGGAATAAGCTAACTGCAGGATTTTTTCCGCGGGTTTGGAGAGAGCGATATTGATCTCTTCAGGATCGTGAAGGACTTTTTTTGCCAGGGTCCGGATATCGGAAGGAATGGTAGCGGAGAAGAGCAGAGTTTGCCTCTCTTTCGGAACGTGGGAGATGATCTTCATGATGTCGTCGTGGAACCCCATATCGAGCATCCGGTCGGCTTCATCCAGCACCAGGGTTTTAATCGTTGAAAAATTGACATACCCCATGTTCAGGTGGGCGATCATCCGTCCGGGAGTGCATACTACCACATCCACTCCACTTGTCAGCGCTGCTTTCTCGCGGGTAAAAGTCGCTCCGTCGGTTCCGCCGTAAATGGCCAGAGAGCTGACGGAAGTAAAATAGGAGAGCCCCTCCATATGCTGGTCAATCTGAACAGCCAGTTCCCTGGTTGGGACGATCACCAGAGCTTTGATCCCCTGCCTGTCTTCTTCTTTGAGGATACGGTTTGTAATGGGTAACAGGAAGGCCGCCGTTTTGCCGGTGCCGGTCTGGGCTGAGCCGATCAGGTCTTTTCCCTCCGAGATGATGGGAATAGCTTGTTCCTGGATGGGAGTGGGTATGGTAAATCCGAGTGAATCGATCCCTTCAAGTAAGCTGGGATCAAATCCGAAATCAGTGAAATTCAATTTGGTTATGGGATTAGAGTCGTTGGAATTTTTTGCAAAGATACGCTTTTCCTGATTATCTATTTCGTATCCCTATATAGATAAAAAATGTATATTTGGATGATGGCATTTTAGTCTTGATTCACCTAACCCATATCCCATGAAAAGATCCTTTCTCGTTTTTCTGGCTGGTGGAGTCATCCTGGTCGCCGGATCCCTCCTCCTGTCTAACCTGTCAAACCAGTCCAACCTGTCCAACCTGTCCAACCTGTCAAACCACCTGCCCGGAGCCTTACAACTTCCATTTCTGGCCGATTTGCAGTTTATGAAACTCCGGAATCCGCAAACCAATGAGATCCCCGCCGGGATCCGTTCCCGTGAGCTGGCTTATGCCTCCGGATTGCCTGTGAAAGAATCTTCCCGTAACCAGAACTGGAACTGGCGCGGGCCCAACAACATCGGAGGTCGGATGTTATGCATAGCAGTGGATCTTGACGATGAAGACCACCTGCTGGCGGGCAGTGCATCAGGGGGGATGTGGCAATCACTTGACGGTGGCGGGAGCTGGTCCAAAGCAACCTCCCCCGATGCCGAACAGAGCGCTACCTGTATCTGGCAGGACCGGCGCCCCGGGCATCACACTACCTGGTATTACGGGACCGGCGAGATGCTGAGCACAACCAACCGGAATGTGAGTACGAATGTAAGAACAGTCGGGATCGGAAACGGAATCTTCAAATCCACAGATAATGGTCAAACCTGGGAACCGCTGGAATCCACCCAGGGAGGAGCGCCCGGATTGCTGACGGAAATTTTTCAGGGTGTCTGGAAGATCGTAACTGACCCGGTGACTCTCGATAAAGATATCGTTTATGCTGCCTGTTACGGAGCCATCATGCGGTCGGAAGACGGAGGAGAGAGCTGGCAGATGGTGCTTGGCAATATCGAAAACAAGTCGTTCGGAACCTACCTTGATATCACCTCCACCGGTGTTCTTTACGCCATACTTGGCGGCTACGGGTGGGGGTTGGAACCCCCGGGTAAAGCGGGAGTCTGGCGTTCGGTCGACGGTATCAACTGGGAAAACATCACCCCTGGCGGGTTTCCCGACGACGCCAGGGCCTGCCGGCTGGTGGTAGCCCCCTCTGACGAGAATGTGGTTTATATACTTACCGAATCCCAGTCACCCGATCTCAATCCCTTCAACGGATATGCAAACTCGCTCAACACCTTCTGGAAGATGACCTGGGATCCGGCAGCTGACTCCGCCCTCTGGGAAGACCGGACAATGGGTACACCGGGTGCCGGGAGCGGAAGCATCAACGATTTCCCCTTTTCGTTTGTGAGTTATGGTGGCTACTGCTTTACCCTTGGCGTGCATCCTGAACATGAAGATGTCGTTCTCATTGGCGGAATGAACCTTTACCGGTCGGCGAACGGTTTTATTGACAGCCTGCAAACCTCCTTTATGGGAGGATATCCTTTCGACATGGACTCCCTCCATGATCTTCACCCCGATATGCACGCACTGGCTTTTCTTCCTTCAGATCCTGATGTCCTGTTGGTCTCGTGCGACGGGGGGATGTACATCACTAACAACTGCCTGGCCGACAGCTCCGATATGTACTGGAACCGGTTGAACAACAGGCTTACCACTACCCAGTTCTATTCCGTGGCCATTGATCACGGGGGTTCGGGAAATGACTGGATCCTCGGCGGATTGCAGGATAACAACTGGTACTATACCGTGACCGACGATCCGTCGGAATACTGGCTCAACATCGACATTTGTTATGATGGATTTGCCACGTGTGTTGCCAGAGATTGGGAATATGCCGTTATTTCGGCCTATAGCGGAAACATCTGGACAAACCGGTTCAATTTCGGAATGCATACCATGGACATCTTCCCCCAGCTTCCCGATACCCTGTTAAAATACTATGATCCGGTTATGGGCTCCAATTCCTTATTCCCTTTTTATCAGAATTTTGCCCTTGATCCCAACAACTACGAGACCTTTTACCTGCCAACCATCACCAGCATCTGGCGGAAAGCAAACCTGAAAGCGGCTGCATACGACAGCTCTTTGCGAAATGCGGGGTGGGAACATCTGAGCAATGTGGATGTTGGAAATGCTTCGGAGATCAGTTTCATCACGGTTTCCAAACACCCTGCTAACCGGCTCTACTATGGAACAAACCTGGGACGGATTTACCGGCTCGACCATGCAAATACAGGCAATCCGATGCCTGTCGACATCACCGGAACCGGATTTCCTCCAAACGCCTTTGTGGCCAATATCGACGTGGATGAAACCAATGCCGACAAGATCATCGCGGTCTTTTCAAACTATGAAATCCTGAGTATTTTTTCCTCGGATGACGGAGGGGCGACATGGATCTCCCAGGGAGGGGACCTGGAAGAGAATCCTGATGGTACCGGCTCGGGACCTTCGGTCAGATGGGTGAAATCCCTTACCTATGACAATCACCAGGTTTGGTTTGCAGGAACTTCCGTCGGGTTATTCTCCACCACTACCCTTTCAGGTGATTCCACGGTATGGACCAGGGAAGGAGCCTCTTCCATCGGCTCGGTGATCATCGACATGATCGATGCCCGTCAATCCGATGGGTTCATCGCGGTGGGAACCCATGGAAACGGGGTGTACAGCACCTGGTATGATCCTTCTGCCGGGATGGATGAACCGGGCTCCGTCACTTCATTCCAGGTGGGCAATCCCTATCCAAACCCTGCTTCCGGCCTCCTCACACTCCAGATCATCACCCTTGAAGCCCAGCCTCTTCTGATCAACCTTATCACTCTTGGCGGGAACCGGATTGCCACATTGTTCGATGGATCTGTGGTGTCTGGAAAAAGTCTGATTGATCTGAATATCAATGGATTCGCAAATGGAACATATCTTTTAGATCTTGTTTCCGGGGATGATCGTGTGGTAAAAAAACTGGTTGTTTTGAAGTAATCCCGGGAAAGGAAATCTATCTTCGAAGTTCACTGAGCCAATATCTTCCCATAAACGAATTGCCCGCAGATCCTGCCGTCGAAGTCGGCCACCCGCTGGAAATGGCCCCAGCGTTCAAATCCCGTTTTCTCCAGCAGATGCGCGCTTACGGTGTTCGTATCCAGTAAAAAGGCCAGCAAGGTTCCAAGTCCGTATAAAGGGGCTTTCCCAACTGCATGGGTCACCAGGAGTGAACCGATACCCTTTCCCCTGAAAACCCGGTCAAAATAGTAAACGATTTCACCCGTCCGCCGGAAAGCCAGCCGTTCGATCCGGTAGGGGCTCAGGCTGCACCAACCCACAACAGTTCCGTCCACTTCCGCCACAAAGATGGCATACTCCACCCTGTTGTGAAGTTCAAGCCAGTGCCTGTGCCCTTCCACGGTCAAGAGCTGTTGAAAGGCGTTGCAGCCGTCTTCGATCCCCTGGTTGTAGATATCGATGATCGCCTGCCAGTCGGCCTGACCGGCCAGGCGGATTGTCACATTAAAATCCATATTCCGAGCCGATCAGTAGTACAGTAATTCGATCCCTGGTTCGGCTGCCTTCAGTAATCACCAGCTGATTGCAGATACGGTTTGGGGGGAAACAGCCGGCATCGTGGCACACTCCGGTCTTTGAACAGGGGGTCAGTTTATTCCTGCGGAGAGCATTCATGGGCGCCGCGATTGTCTTTATCCGGGATATCGCTTGTTCGAGATTTTCAGTAACTTTATTCATCCCGGTAATCACGATGACCTTTTTCGGTCCATAGATCAAACAGGCAACCCGGTTCCCTTGTCCGTCCTGGTTTACCAATATCCCATCGAGGGTGATGGCATTGGTGCTGGTGATAAATAGATCTGAAGTAAATCCTGATTCCCTCATCTCCTCTACCTCTTGTTCCGTTACATCCTTCCGGTACCTGTCAAGTAAATTGATATCCAGCTTTCGCAAGGCCTCAAGCAATCCTGTTTCAATCACCGTCTCCGAACCTCCAAGTCCGACAACAGCCCCGGGAGGAATCATCCGGCAAATTTCCTCAACAGCCTCTGATGCCGTATCAAAATAGCGCCCGGCAATCTTCCTGTGATTCAGGTTCCTGATGATTTGTTCAGCCTGCTTTTGGTAAATCAGTTGTTTTGGTCCTGCTCGTCTGTCCATTGCTTCATGCATACTCTTTTTTTATCAATTGATCATAAACCGGAAAAGTGAGAGGTCAATCGGGAAAATGAATCCATGAAATTACCCGGTTCATTTCCCGGGTGGGTCGACCGGAAGAGTGAAAAAAAATGTTGTCCCTTCCTCTGGTTTACTTTCCACCCAGATCTGCCCGCTGTTTTTCTTAATAAATTCTTTTGACAGGATCAGTCCGAGGCCGGTTCCTGTTTCATTTCCGGTACCTCTTGTGGTGGTTCGCTTGTCAAGGATAAACAGGTTCTTTTGAGCGCTTTCCGTCATCCCGCACCCGGTATCAATAATAGAAACTTTCACTTTCTGTTTGTTTTTCCGGTCAATCAGGATCGTGACATCTCCATCAGGATAAGTAAATTTTATCGCATTGGAAATCAGGTTTCTGATCACAGTATTAATCATATTCCGATCCCCATAGATGATCACATTTTCCGATGGTGGAAGGTGCAGGTTGATGCGTTTTGTCTTTGCATTAGGTTCAAACAACGACACATTTTCCCTGATCAGTTCCATCATATCAAACTTCTCAGGGACGAAAGGAAGAAGTCCTTTTTGAGCTCGTGCCCAGGTAAGAAGGTTTTCAAGCAGGTCGATGGTTCGCGTTGAGGCAGTTCGTAAACTCATCAGGATCTTTTGCTTCTCCTGATCGGAAAACTCGGAATATTCGGTGGTCAGTAGTTCCAGCATCCCCAGGATCGCATTGAACGGACTTTTTAAATCGTGGGCAATTATGGAGAAGAAATTGTCTTTTGCTTCATTGCTTTCCTGAAGTTCCTTTTCTGACTTCCGAAGATCACGAGTACGGATAGCTACCATTTTGGCAAGGCGGAGGTTGTACCTTTGAATCACAAACAACCGCGTCAGGACAAAAAGAAGGCCAAATAGCCCGGCCAGGAAAAGTAAGATGAACCACCATTGAAACCAGAATGGTTGTTTGATCCGGATAGTGGCAGAACAGACAGGCTCGCTCCAGATACCAATGGCGTTACCTGCCTTAACACAAAACCTATACTTCCCGGAAAGCAGGTTGTTGTAGCTGTATTGTCCATCATGCGAGAGAGCCGGAGCAGACCACTCGTTATCAAAGCCTTCCAGTTTGATGGAATAGAGGATGTTATCTTCGTTGATGAAGGAATGCGCGTCAAAAAAAAACGTCAGGTTGTTTGCTGAATAAGAGAGTTTTACCGGTTGATTGCAGGAAAACGTATCTCCGTCCACTTCAAACCACTTAAGATGCACTATGGGCGGAGGAATGGTGTCATGGCTGTATCCGTATTGCGGATGAAAGCAGGTGAGGCCAAAATTGGTGCCAAACCAGATGGTTCCGTTTTGATCAACAATACCGGCATCCCTGTTGATCTCCTGTCCCGAGATCCCATCAGCACGGGTAAAATGGTCGAGCTTCTTTCCATCCCAGCGGTAGATCCCGTTATCGGTCCCAAACCATAACTTGCCTTCCTGGTCTTCCAGGATCAGGTAAACCGGACGGTCAATCCGGAGTCCGTTGCTGTCCACTTTTTTAAATTCGTTCTCTGCGATGGCATATAAACCGATGACCGTTCCTATCCAACTGTTGCCACGGGAATCCATAAAATAGGCATAGACATTATTAGCCAATTCTTCTGCTGCTGATTTGATGACCGTTTCGTTTATTCCCTTTTTCTCCAGGATCCCGCTTGAATAAGTTGCGAGGATAAGGGATGAGTCTTTTCCGGAAAATAATTTCCGGATTCCAAGGTCTTTGATCTTTTTCAACGGAATTTCGACAAACCGGTTGAATGATTTAATATACTGAAAGAGGATCCGATCACAGGAGGCAAAAATCCTGCCATCCGGAAGAACGATTACCGAGGCATAATTTTCATTTGTTTTCGGGAGATACCATTTGATTTGTTTC
>JAFGNY010000403.1 GCA_016926765.1 Bacteroidales bacterium
AACATGGAATCATCCACAATGGCGTTCCAATCAATTGGATCAGTGATCACCCTGAATCGTGTCGCATTTCGAATAGGCCAGTTAAGGATGGCATTAGGACCAGGATTCTCAAATGTTCCACCGTCTACATACGTTTGTGCGGCTATTTCATCATCCGGCGATGCAAGAGTGGCGAAGGTTTCCTGAGAAAACAGGTATACGAGATCTATTTTCCCTGAATTTGCTTTTGCCGTAGGAAGATCAAGTATTGAGGCATCAGAGGTAGAACAAAATTTTCCGATGCTATTGATTTGTGCTCCAATAATAACCTGATCATAGGTGAAAATAGGGCCAACAACCGATTCAGTTGTGATAACGAATGATTGGGTAATGGAATCACCATTATTCTGCCAGATAGTAAAGTCCCATATTTCCTGACCTGGAACAAGAATCGAAATGTTGGAATAATCAAAGGAGAACTGATCCGATTGAAGAGTTGAGTCAAGCACCTGATCCGGTTTATCGTTATAAGAACGCGTTATGAAAAGTCGGGATAGCGTGGATCCGGTTGCTGCATTCGATCGAATACCGACTTTGAATTGTTCGCCTGTAGAGAGAACGGCGTCACCGGAAACATATCCCTGCCCATTTTGAAGAGTGAAGGTAAACACCAGAGGGACTGGTTCATCATTGTTGTCATCTTTTTTGCAGGAACTGGTGAAAAGAGATCCGGCAATAACCAGTGTTGAGAAAAGAAATGCGAATTGTTTCATCTGTTTATGTTTTCAAAAGAAGCATAAAGGAATTCTTTGCCAAATTTGCGAAAAAACGGCTGCGGTATTGTCCGGCTACAAATTATGTTTATAAAACAAAAGGAATAACTGCCTTTCTTTTAGTCGGATAGGATGTAAAGGTATCTTTATACCATTTGTGATGATGCAATGCTCGTGGAAGAAGATTAACAACGGTCCATACAAAAAATGCTAGTCCGGGAGTAGACCAGGTCATGATAGCAAATCCCATCCACTCAATGATCTCCCCAAAGTGGTTCGGACAGGAGATGTACCGGAACAATCTACCGGTAGGTATAATATACCCTGTTTCACCCGGTTTTCTCAGGTGGATCAATATATCGTCAGATTTCCAGTTGATGTACATTCCTGAGATAAAGAGGATGATGCCAATAGTGAAGCGTGGGTCGGTCAGCCAAACCTGAGTATATATGGTAGCCAGTGACCCAAGATAGTATCCATTGATGAACCCGTTAACCAGATTGAAAAGCAAAGCCATAAACACAATCATCAACGGCATTTTTTTTCCCTTTGTACGTAACCGGAACGGAAAAATCAGGGTTCTATTGATGTAGTGAAACATCCATAAACCAAAAAAAACCCATGTAGCAATGGTATGTTGAGCATTTCCAAACAAATAAAAACCTGCAAAAACAAGCAGAGCGGGTGACTCCATAATGATCCAGCCTGCGCGGTTATTGATCATAGCACCCCATTTACTACTCGTATGCCGTCCGTATGGGGCTATGATCCGTATGATGACCGGAAACGAGATCAACGCAACCCCTATCCATACATATACGAAAAAATAGAACAAACTATCGTTCATCATCTCTGGCTATTATTGAATAAAAGTTGTTGTGTTTTGTCGTTCTTCAAACCAATCCAACAAATCCCCAATCGTTTGCTCCAGTGGTCGGGGAACATACCCGAAATCCCTGTGTGCTTTTTCATGACTGATATTCCTGTTCCCTTCAGCAATGATTTGCAGGGTCTCTTTCCTGTACAAGGGAGGGACACCGGCAAGCCGGCTGTAGAGCGAAATAAATGGCAATCCAACATGTGCCAGCCACATGGGCATGACAACACCTGGCGTTTTCCTGGCACTGATTTGGCTGATCAATCCGGAAAGCTCCTTCAAGCTGGCCCAACGGCCAGAGATAAGATAGGATTCCCCAATGGTACCCTTTGAGATCGCTTTGACCGCTACATCAACTACATCACGAACGTCCACCCAGTCATAACCTCCCGGGATCAATGCCGGAATCTGATGATTCAGCAACTGTAAAACAGCTTTCCCCGTAAGAGAAGGTTCAGGATCAGCGGGTCCTATGATGGCTGTGGGGCGAAGAATGATTGCCTGTAACCCTTGGTTTACAGCATGCATGACTATTCTTTCCCCTTCTGCTTTACTTTTGTCATAGGCCAACCCTTTATTTTCAACAAGGGGCCGTGTTTCATCAATACCCTGATCAATCGGATGTTGCTGCAAGGCATGGATACTGCTAAAATGGATAAATCGGGGAGTTTGCATCTCCAATGCACAATTTACCATATTCCGGGTCCCTTCGGCATTGATTTTCCATACCATACCCGATTGATCCCCCTGAATGGAAATAGAGGCAGCAAGATGAAAACAACCATCCACTCCCTGAAGCAAAGCAGGAAGAGAGGAGGGATCAAGCAGATCACCCTGAATACACTCCAGGTCAAGATCCCTGATGGCTGTTGTATGATGGTGGGTGAGAGCCCTGACGTGATGCCCTTGCGCTTTCAGTGCCCGGCACAGATTTGAGCCAACATGTCCGTTAGCTCCGGTAACAGCGATCGTCATTTAGTGAGCAGATTAGGATATTGCACAAAAATAGAAATAATTGTTACGCCGTCAACGCTTCGTTTGTATTAGCCATATTCAGCAGGTTTTGTACAGGTCTGAATTCATGCCGGATAATCATCCATTTATCCGGGTATCGTTCAAACAAATCCAATATCCGTTTTTTGTGCTTCTTCAGGGCATCAGTGATCGCCGGAGCAGAAATTGGTGTTTGACATTCTCTTCCAACATTGGCACTGGTCAATTGTACACGTCTTTCTTTCAAGCCATTGGCAGCATGTTCCAGTCTGTCTAAAAGCAGATGCGTCTTCTGGTAGCGTTCTGATAATCCTTCTGCAACTACCTGTTGAGGTAACTCCTGTTGAACGATCTCCGGAAAATGAATATGATAATCTGCCAGCATAATAACAGCATCAGGTGCAGCAGGGGAGAGGGTAGTGGCAAAATCAATGGCATCCTGAATCGTTTTCTCCAATAAAAAAAGATTTCCTTTAAAAGTAAGCAGCTTGCTTTTTGCACTATCCGATAATACAGCGTGGAAATGCCTGGACCGACAAATAGTATCCAGGTAATGCTGAGCAATGGTTAGCAGATTCACTTTTTCCTTGCTTCGCAAATGATGTTCATGATCGCGCAGAGCATCACGCTCTTTTATAAGTTCTTCGATACGGCTCTTAACCTCGAAAGATACCATCTCCTGAGAACGATAAATACCCAATACAGTTCTAACCGAATGATGAATTAAAAAACCAGCTATCGTTTTGTGCTGAGATGAGAAGGGTTCGTTGATTTTTTCCAATAAAAAATTACTGAGATTCTCATTGAAATAAATGAAATAGAGCAAGTGCTTATCCTCATCATCGATTTTATATAGTAACGATAAAACACTGTTTTTTAGTTCATTAAATATCGTTAACTGAACTTTTTGTTTACTAATAATTTTGAATGGAATCTCTTCCTTAGCATACCATTGGTAAGGTATTCCCGAAGAGATTATAGATCGAACGAAATCCATAACCGACTCCACTCCAATGGTTTTTATCGAGTATTCGTCATTTCCCTTCTCCAGAAGAGATCCATTCAGCTTGATCCCTCCCTGAGAAACCTGAATACAAATTACTTTATCGATACCAGGTATCAAAGATGAGAATTGCTCTAATGTACGGTAGCCTGAATGAAAATGAGACATATGGGTACAAACTGTTAAGCAAATATACAACAAAGATTTTACTTAAGCGTATTTAAGCTTAATTAAGTACTTAAGTATGCTTAATTCAGTAGGAGTTTTAGTGAATTAAGTCAATAATTTTGTTTAAATTGTAATTTGTTGGTTTTGATTGTATTTAGTTTTGCTAAATCAAAACTTAATTAAGCTATAATCATGAAAACAGAAGAGATCAATGGATTAAGCCAGGATTATCGGCGTATAATGCAGCACCGGATACAGTATTGGCAAAACAAATATGAATTGAAATTTGAAAATAGTGTTGATTACCAAGAGAATCCAATTCCTTCAATCCAAACCAACCATCATAAAAACAGAAGCGAAAGGGGTAGTTGGTTAAGGCTAAAATCATTTATTGCTACTTTTCTCTGAATTTTGGTTGTATTTGATTAGATGTTTCTCTATTTTTGGAGTATAAACGTATAATCTTTTCGACATGAGAGCATTTGGAAAAATTGTGATGTGGCTATTGATCATTCTTGCCGTGTTGGTGGTCATCGCCTATTTGCTCCCCCGACAGTACAAGGTGGAGCGCAGTATTGTGATCGGAGCCAGTTCGGAACTGGTGTACGATCTTACCTGTAACCTGAATAACTGGGACTTATGGTCGGTCTGGACCAAGGAAGTTGACACAACAGCATTATTCGAGTTATCCGGAAATGACTGTGAAGCCGGGACCATCTGGAAATGGAATGGAAAGTTACTTGGGAATGGAGAACTCATTGTCACAGAGGTAGTTCCTGAAAAATCCTTTTCTTATGAGTTGTTATTTGATGAAGGTAACTTTCGGTCAACGGGAGGGTTCCGTTATGAAGAGATGGCTGATTCTGTTTTGGTCATCTGGTCGGATGAGGGTGATCTGGGATTCAATCCGGTGTACCGGTACATGGGTTTATTTATGAGTAATACAATTGGACCTGATTTTGAACTGGGATTGGAGCGATTGAAGGAGATAGCGGAAGAGCGTCATGGCTGGCCACCGATTGAAGAAAAAATGATGGAAGATATGCTGGTTCTACTCATCAGGGATTCAGCTGGTCCGGATAACTATTCGCAGATTATGGGGAAGGGATACAGTGAAATCTACCGTTTCATAAAACTGAACCGATTGGCGCCTAAAGGACACCCATTTGCTATTTATCATTCATGGGATTCTGTGACGCAGTTTTCTGTGTTTGACATCGGAATCGCCGTTGAAAATGCCAAAGGTGGCAAAGGACGCATTCGCCTGGAGGAGATTCCTGCACAGAAAGTCTTGATGGCTGATTACCATGGTCCTTATGAAAAGACAGAATTTGTCTACCGTGCGTTGGACAAATACGTTGCGCAGGAAGGATTGGTAATAACCGGGGGACCCTGGGAGGTTTACGTGACAGATCCTATGCTGGAGCCGGATACAGCCAAATGGAACACTCAAATCCTGTTTCCCATAAAATAACCCCCTGCATGATCGTCTCATAATTAATATTATGTTAAATATGCATTTCCAGGAGAAGGGAGACCAGTGATGATCTCCCTTCTCTTGTTATCCCTATTATCCTTTCCCTCCTGTTTATTTATTGGGTCAATGAATCAATCTTA
>JAFGNY010000404.1 GCA_016926765.1 Bacteroidales bacterium
ATACCTGCCAGCAGGCTGGTAAGGACAATGATCAGCAGAACGGCTGTCAGCGTGGAAGGGTTGAGTAATGAAAAGGTGATCTGCTTGGATGTAAGTTGATTGAACGTTGGGAGAAACCAGAGAAGAATTGCTATTCCGATCCCCATGGAAATGAGGCTCACCAGAAAACTTTCACTGAAAAACTGAATGATCAGGTGTTTTCGTTCTGCTCCGTTGACTTTCCGGGTGAATATCTCCTTTAACCGGCCGATAGCGCTGGCGGCAGAAAGATTGGTATAATTGATACAGGCAATAATCAGGATGATCAAGGCAATCAGGCTGAAGATGTAGATGCGTGTAGTGCCCCCGGTCTCGGTGAGATAGACATTCTTCAGGTTAACGAACCCGATTTTTGCCCGGGCCTCTTTTCCGGTAAAGTAGAGATGCTGGCTAAGCTTGGCATTCAATGAGTCCATATCGGCCCCTTTTTGCAGCAAGACATAGGTGTAATAGGCACATGGATAAAACATTCTGGTGCTGCGTATATCAAAACCCAATTCTTCGAGGTAGGTGAAAGGAACCAGAAAATCATACTTTCTGTAAGCATTTTCGGGCATGTCCCTGATGACGCCTGTAACCGTAAATGTGCTTTTATTGTTGAGCCGGATAGTATTCCCTACAGGATCGCGGCCGGGGAAATACTTTTTGGCTAGTTTTTCGGTTAGGACAATGGAATGGGGTTGTGAAAGCGCAGTCTCAGGATTTCCCATCAGGAACTGAAACGTAAGAATATCAAAAAGGGATGATTCAATTGCCAGTCCCGATGGTTCAATCACTGCATCATCTCCCAGCATAAAGATGGTCTCTCCCAAATCACCGCAACGGGCCGCTTTTTCAACTTCCGGGTAACGCGCCAGAAGCTCAGGGGCTACCGCAGGTGCTGTGGTTGCCTGGTATCCAATCTGTTCCCAGATGGAGTCGTTCCCGGCAGTCATCATCAGGTATGCCAGGGAAACCTGGTCGGCCTTGTCGTGGTATTGCTCAAAACTGAGTTCATCCCTGACCCACATAAAAATGATCAATACGGCCGCCATCCCTGCGGCAAGTCCCAGCATATTGATGATCGAAAACACTCTGTTTTTCAATATGGTTCGAAGAGACGTTGTAAAAAGATTGAGAAACATGGTTTTAGGTTTCAGGTTTTAGGTTTCAGGTTATTCATACCTTAGAGCGTCAACAGGATTCCGTGTTGCAGCATACCACGTTTGCCCGATGGTAGCCGTAAGGGCCAGGATGATCACAAAGAGGGCGGTCGCTAAAAAATAGCCTGCATGCAGATGAATCCGTTGTGCATACTCGTTCAGCCAATGTAACATGATCAGGTAGCTGACTGCCGAAGCGATGATAATGGCAATCATTACCACCACCAATGTTTCTTTCAGCAATAGGGAGATGACTTGCCGTGCTGAGCTTCCGTTTACCTTCCGGATGCCGATCTCTTTCCTACGGCGGGAGATGTTCAGGATGGTCAGGGCCAGCAGGCTGATCAGGCTGATCACCACTTCGGCCACCCCTCCGGTCAGCACCAGCCGGGCCAACCGGTTTTCCTTCCGGTACATTCCCTCGAACACCTCCGACAAGGTTTTGTACTGAAAAAGGTAACCGGGATCGAATGCGGAAAATATCCCTTTGATCTGATCGAGCTGTCCGGCCGTGAGGTCACCACGGGTGCGGATGTAGATATTTGGGGTTCCCCAGAAGCAATTGGCCAGCGCCAGTGGTTGGATGGGGTCGCCCGGATTAGACATATAGTAAAAATCGCGGATGATCCCGATGACTTCAACCGGTTCATCGTTGTAGAGTACTTTTTGGCCTGCCTTCGCCTCTATCCCCAGCAACCGAACAGCTGCTTCGTTGAGCATGACGGCCTGACTATCGGCCATCGATTCCCGGAAAAACCGGCCGGCGGCCAGCTCGAACTGCATCAGCTCGCCGAATCCGGGCTTCACCCGGTACTCATTGATGTTTTTGTCGTTGTACCCATCATCAACGATATTCCGTATCAACTGGCCGCTGCAGCCCCCGCCCATATAATGTTCCCCGCCACTTACAGCGGTCACGAACGGTAGCTGAAGCAGTTCATCCCGGAGGCTGGGGTATTTCCCCGACAGGGTCGGCGTGCATCCACTGATGGTGATGACATTGGCTGGTTCAAATCCCGGAGGGACCTTCCGCATATAATGCAACTGGGCCAGGATGGTTATAAGGCAGCTGATGAAAAAGGCCACTACTGTAAACTGGATAAAGACAGAAGTGGTCGACAACCGGTTGTTGTTCCCGGATGCAGAGATTTTTCCGCGCAACCCCAGGGTATATTGCATGCGCGAAAGATACAACGCCGGGTAGAGAGAGGAGATGCCTAGCAGGATAACCAGCACCATGGCAACAGGGAACAACCCCCAGGGAGAGAACAGATCACCCACCTCCACTTTTGACTGCAACAGGGAAGAAAGGTTGGGGAGCATATACAGGGAAAGAAGCAGGGCACCCATGGTCGATACCAGAAACACGATCAGGGTTTCCAGGAAAAACAGTTTGGAGATGCTGGCTTTTGTGGCTCCGAACATGCTCCGGGTTGAGATCTCCACAATCCGTTTCTCTCCCTGGATGATAAACAGGTTGATGTAACTGATGATGGCCGTGACCAACACGAAAAGGGTGATAAGCCCCACAATGATAAGTTGGCTCAGACTTCCATGGTTGGGGATGTAGCTTCCCGTTCGGGAGAAGAGATAAAGATCGGGGAGGGGTTCAACTCCCGACTGTACGGTTGAGTTAGTGGCGCTCGCCCAGTTAGCAAGGAGCTCGTTGCTGACTGCGTTAATTTTCTTTTCTGCGGTTTTCCGATCTACATTTGGTTTCAGGAGATAATAGGTTTGAAATTCCAGTCCGCCGAACCACCGGAGATCCAACGTATTCATTGAAATGAGAACATCCATGCTGATGTGGGAGTTTTTCGGCAGATTTGCCATGATGCCGGTAATCTTCACATTTTCCTGATCTGCCTCGATGGTTTTTCCGAGGCAATCGGTTGTTCCAAAGAGTTTCAGGGCAAGAGATTCCGAAACAACCGCGTTGCCTTTTCCGGCCAGGGCTGTGGCTTTTTCCCCGTGTATAAGAGAGAGTCCGAATACCTCAAACACCTCTTTATCGGCAAAAAAGGAGGGAATCCGGTTCAGTTGCTGGTCGCGGCTTTTGACCGTGGTGGGATATCCTCCGTAAAGTTGCACAGCGGTTTCGATTTCGGGGACCTGTGCCGGAAGCTGGCTGTAGGTGTCCCGTAGTGAGATTCCGTAGACTTCCGCGGAGGTGTTATCCGTTACCCGGTGATAGAGCCGGACCGCCCGGTCTTTGGTTGGGAAATGCCTGTCGTAGCTGAGTTCAAAACGGACATAGGTGATCGCGAGAATGGTCATGGTCAGCGCGATCGTCAGTCCCACGAAATTGGTCAGGAACATCAACGGGTGCCGTTGGATGATGCGCAAAACAAAGCGAAGGTTTTTCATACAGGATTTTTCATTTATTCGTTTCGTAATGTTTCGGTCGGATTTTTCCTGGCTATCCTTACGATCTGTATTGTAATGGTGAAGGCTGCCAATGCGATGGCCATCAGTCCGGCTATCACGAAGATCCACCAGTTCAGGGCAGTGCGGTAGGCGAAATGTTCCAGCCAGTTTTTCATCACCAGCCATGCAACAGGGGCTGCCAAAACAAACGCGGCCAGCACCCACTGCAGAAAACCCCGGTTCAGTAGCAGAATGATCTGCCATGCCTGGGCGCCGTTGGCTTTCCGGATGCCCACTTCATGTCTTCGTTTTTCGCTTACAAATACAACCATTCCCAGTATCCCCAGAATTGATATGATCATGGCCAGTACTGAGAATAAAATGGTTAGGTTTCGTAAACGTACCTCTTCCTCATATTTTTGTTTCATGAGGTCGGTAAAGTAGCTGATCTGGCACTCTCTTCCATTCCGATGTTTCTGGTAAGTTGCCCGGATGAAATCGAGTGTTTCTTTACCGGCACCCGGGGCCATCCGGATGTTCATGGTCATGATGTTCTGAGGGTCGTTGGTCAGGATCAATGGCCCGATCGGATGATGCAACGGACGAAAATGGAAATCCTTGACCATTCCTACGACGCGAAAGTTACCAATGCGCTCACCTATCGGATCATCAAATCCCATAGCCTGGGCGGCGGTTTCGTTGATAACGGCAGGCAAGTCAAGGGTATATGTACCGGTCGCCTTCCCGAGCGAGTCGGCCTCTTCAAGCGCCTTCCAGTACCCTGCATAGTTCATGTTCAGAAATTCACCACGAACCATTTCCAAATCATAGGTTTTGGCAAAATCCTCATCCACCCAAAACAGCGAAGCCCGAATGGTGTCGATCCGGCTTCCATGGAGAACAGCCATACGTCCTTGCCAGCTAAAATCGACAGGGGGTTGGGTGGAAGCCGATACCCCCAGGATAGCCGGATTTCGAAGGAGTTCCTCTTTGAAGGAATCGTTTCCGTACCACAAACCGGTAGGCACGACCACGATCTGCCCGTTGTCACTGCCCATATGTTGTTGCTGCATGAACCGGAGCTGTTTCATCACTACCACGGTAGCAATGGAAAAGAAAATGGCTACTGCAAATTGAATGATCACCAGTGCGAACAGGAATCCGGTATTGGATCCGGTGATGCTGCCACCCCGGAAGATGCTGACCGGTTGTTGCCGGGCCATGAAGAGTGCGGGATACAAACCGGATACGATCCCGATGATCCCAGTACACAGGATAAGCAGAAGAACGGAACCAACGGAAAATTGGAACGACAGTTGTTGGTGGGTGATGGCGTTGAACCAGGGCAGGATCAATCCGACGATGCTCAGAGCCAACAGAGAAGCCAGCATGGTTTGGATGACTGCTTCGCCCAGAAAATGGCGGATGATCGACCTCTGATCGGCGCCGCTAACCTTTCGGATGCCGATTTCGGTGGAGCGGTCTGAAGCCCTGGCCACCGAAAGGAGCGAGAAGTTCAGCGAGGCCATCAGGATGATCAGCAGAGCCAGTCCGGAAAAGATCCAGACGTATTTACTATGGCTGATATGATGATCATACAGGTAAACCGGGTAAGTGGTGTGGAGGTGAATGTTGGCAATGCGTTGAAAAGCCAGCAGTTCATTTCGTGGGGAGATCGATTTCAGATGATGAGTCAGGGATTGTCGTATCTCTTCGTCAATGTTGACGTAGGGCTTCAGCCTGATGTAGGTTCTGACATGAGCTTTATCTCCCCAGCTACCCGCAAGGTGAGCATATCTGCCCGCTGTTTCTGGTTGGATGAATCCAAAGTGGATATGGCTTTGAGGAGGGATCCGGATCACACCTCCTACCGTGAGGATCTCGGTATCGTATTTATCACTGATCAGGGTCTTTCCCAGGGCTGGTTCATCTCTGAATAATTTCCGGGCGGTCTCTTCAGATAGGACAATATTTGAAGGCCGGTCAAAGGCCTCTTCCGGAGTGCCTTCCACAAACCGGAATCCCCCGAACACCTGAAAAAAATCTTCATTGGTCCAAACCCGGCGTGCTTCAATCTTTTCCCCTCCGGTTTTGCGCTGCAGTGGGGAGTCTTCGGAACTGTAACTCAGATAGGTAGCATATTCGATCTGTGGGAAGGTCATCTTCAGGGAACGGGATAGCGGACGATAGGATCCGGCGCTGGTGATCACCTCGTCGCCCTCTTTTCCCACCGTGAGCACCCGGTAGATCCGATCGTAACCGGGATGAAATTTCTCGTAACTGAGTTCATGGGAGATCCACAGGTAGATCAGCAGAAAAGCCGTAATTCCCAAAGTAAATCCCAAAAATGTGATCAGGGAATACACGGGTTTGTGAACGAGGTTTCTCCACAACTGTATGAGAACATGTGTGATCATGGTATCCTGGTTATTCTATAATCATAAGTACGTCGGTATCTGTGTCAATGGATTCCGCAAGCTTTGCCAGTTTTTCTTTTTTTTCTGCCGGAGCTGATGATAGCCGGAAGGCTTCCGACAATACCCGTTCCTTCAGTTCACCTCCTTTCAGGGAGATCAGGATATCTCCTCCATTCCCGATCATATAGGACTCCGGCCAGACAGGCGTCCCTCCATCGAGGTCATTCAGGAGGATCTCCGAATCATAGTCTTTCGGATCACTCCGGATGATGATCAGTTCGTAGGTTGATTTATTATACAGCGCATAGTAAAGATTAAGTTGTCTGTTTTTTCGTGTATTGGGGCAATCGTAGCTGTCTTTGGTAAAGGTCAGGAAGAGGTATTTCCCGGTCTCTGCCCACGATTCCGGTATGATTTTTCCCTGGAGGTTGGCATCCGGATCAAGGCCCTGATGCCGGGAGAGCTTGTATGAACCCAGGTTCAGTACCCACACCGGCAGCATCCGGTTCGGGGGAATGATTCGGAACACCGTATCGCTGTAGGCTTCTCTGAAATACAGATTACCGTTTCGCTCATACCGGCATCCGGGGTCGGTTCCCCGCATATTGGGTTTCGACCAGGAGTGGATTGTCTCCTGCTGCCGGAACGTAGCCAGGGTATCGCCTTGAACGGAAAATACAGCCAGGACCGGCGCATTTCCCATGGTATACGGGGTTGCGGTTTGCCGGAGGTAGGTGTTTCGGTCGAGCAGGAAAACGCCCAACTGGTTGTACAGGTATTCGGGGGATGCACTCCACATTCCTCTTGCGTTCGTCGATGCTGCTGGCTCCGGAGGCTTTCTGCCGTTGAGGTCGATCACCACTTCTCCCAGAGCTCTGATTTTGGTGGGATTTTCCGGATCATATCCCAGATCACTTCCCAACGGCATCCGGGAACAATCGTACTCCATGATGTACCGTTGTCCGGTTAACGTATTCCGGTAACTGTAAAAAAGGGTGTTTTCATTCGTTTTGGCAAAGAGTCCGGCCCCCACGAAGGTATGATCGCTGCGGGTAACCATCATCTCTTTTTCTATTCGGATGCCGGTGAATTCGTTTTTAACAATCGTTGTGATGTATTTGCCTTCCCTCGAGTAGAGCAGGATTCCGGAGGGGTTTATAGCAATGATGTAATCGGGAGTTAGCACATACCTGAAT
Organism: Bacteroidales bacterium; assembly: GCA_016926765.1. Lineage (GTDB taxonomy): Bacteria > Bacteroidota > Bacteroidia > Bacteroidales > FEN-979 > QYOJ01. Next base: position 7,159 of record JAFGNY010000404.1, read on the forward strand.
TTCATCACCCGTGAGAAGGAGGAGTCGGGGGGTGTTTCGAGGGGGATGTAGCGAATGGATCTGGCTACATCGGATAGTCGGAGATTCCGGATATTGTTCAGGTTGCCGGCGATGTTGATGGTGACTGGCTGGTGTTGGGGGTCGGGGGAACGATCTTCTGCAAACCGGAAACCGGCAGGTAGTTTATTCAGGGTATCGGCCAACCGGCGTTCCTTCTCTGCCCGGTCGGCTTCCAAACGGGATGCTTCATCCTGCAGGATTTCCGCAGCAAGGGATTTCGAATTGGTTTTCAATGGATTATGCTGACAACCACCCAGGAGAAACAAACATGGAATTAACCCAATAGTCATTACTGTGGTAAACATATCATTCGTATTTGAGCGTTTGAGCCGGATTGAGCAGTGCGATTCTGAATGTGATCAGGCAAACGATGGTCAGCACGACAACCAAAGCCAGCATTCCGGAGAGGATGAAACTTGAAGCTCCCAGGGGAATGCGAAAGGTAAACCCTTCAAGCCACCGCTCCATCACCCACCACCCGGCTGCTGAAGCAAGGATAACTGAGATGGCTGTCCAGAGCATGAATTTTCGGGTAATCAATGCCAGGATCTCCGGGATGCTGGCTCCGGAAATTTTCCGGAT
>JAFGNY010000405.1 GCA_016926765.1 Bacteroidales bacterium
ATCATCTCGAGCGACTGCCCCGCCATCGTTTACTACATTGAGCACTACCATCCTGACCTGGTATCATCGCTGGCCCCGATCACTTCTCCCATGGTGGCTACCACCCGTATCATCCGCAAAAAATATGGCAGCGAATATGCCGTTGTATTTATTGGCCCCTGTATTGCGAAAAAAGCCGAATCGGCGGAAGTCGACGTAGTGCTCACTTTTGCCGAACTGCGCAGGATGCTGCAAAATCTTTCGGATTTTCCGGAAAATATCGTGCCATCAGAATTTGATCCACCGGTAGCCGGACGGGGAGCGGTCTATCCTGTCAGCCGCGGGATGCTGCAAACAATTAAAACCTCCGATGACATCTGTTCGGGCAATATTGTAGTTGCAGAAGGAAACAACAATTACAAGGAGGCCATCAGGGAATTTGAGAACGGATTGCTCAGGGATAACCATCTCGAACTGCTTTGCTGTGAAGGGTGTATCAACGGTCCCGGCATGTCTCGCCCACTGCAGAAATTTTCAATGATGGCCAACGTCAGCAACTATGTGAAAGAGAAGCTGGAGAATCTGGACAAAAAAACGTGGAAAGAGGAGGTGAAGCAATTTGAGGATCTCGATCTTTCACAGCATTTTTACCCCCGCGACCGCCGCTATCCCCTTCCCAAAAAGGAGGAGATCGAAAAGGTCCTGCAGACGATGGGAAAAATCAATCCCGAAGACCACCTCAACTGCGGAGCCTGCGGCTACAATACCTGTTATGAGCACGCGATCGCGATCATTGAAGGATTGGCAGAAAGTGAAATGTGCCTTCCGTATACCATTGAACGACTGCACAATTCGGTAAAGGAGCTGAACCTCTCCAATGAAAACCTCGCTAATGCCCGGCTGGCACTCAAACAAACCGAGAAACTCGCTACCATGGGTCAGCTCTCCGCCGGTATCGCCCATGAACTCAACAATCCGCTTGGTGTGATCACCATGTATTCCAACATTCTTCTCGAGGAGGCCAAACCGGATGATCCGATCCGTAAAGATCTGGAACTCATTGTTGAACAAACGTTGCGGTGCAAGAATATTGTCGGTGGACTGCTCAACTTTGCCAGGAAAAACCAGGTGAGAAAGAGTGAGATCAACTTCGAGAAATTTTGCCGGAAGAGCCTTGAATCGGTGATCCGCCCCGAAAGCGTGATCCTGAATGTCCAATCCTCCCTGCAGGATCCGCTGGTGATGATAGATGTAGATCAGATGATGCAGGTACTCACAAACCTCGAAAAAAATGCCGTTGAAGCAATGCCTTATGGAGGGACCCTGAGTCTGATCCTCAGCGAAACCCCCGATACGGTCTCTGTCAGCATCCGCGATACCGGTACGGGAATCACCCCCGAAAACCTGGAAAAAATATTCACCCCATTCTTTACCACCAAAGAAGTTGGGAAAGGCACCGGACTGGGGCTTCCCCTTGTCTATGGCATAGTAAAAATGCACAAAGGAAAAATCACGGTGGATTCCAATACTGATCCCAAAAAGGGAGCTGTTGGAACCACTTTTCATATTACCATACCCAGAAATTAACCCACCATGGAAACAAAAAAAACGATCCTTCTGGTTGATGATGATCCAGATCAGTTGAGTCAGTTGAAATTTCATGTCGAACGCTTTGGATATCAAACCCTTACGGCTTCCGGGCAGAAAGAGGGAGAGGAGATGATCGCTGCCCATAAACCCGATCTGGCCATTGTTGACCTGATGATGGAGAAACCCGACAGTGGGTTCATCCTCAGTTACCGGATCAAACAAAAATACCCCGATGTACCGGTGATCATCGCCACCTCTGTGACAGCTGTCACAGGTATGACATTCAGTCTCGATTCGGAAGAGGATAAACATTGGATCAAGGCCGACAAATACATCGAAAAAGGCATCCGTCCGGATCAATTGAACCGCGAGATCAAGAAATTGTTGAAACTCTAGCACTTGGATAATGAAAACATTGAATGTACTGGTCGTTGATGATGAACCCGGCATCCGCGCAGGCGTGATCCGTGTGCTTCGCAATTTTACGGTTGGCTTTCCCTTTATGGATGAAGATTTCGACTTCTCTGTCGTGGAGGCTGAGACCGGTGAAGAGGCCATCACGGTGCTTGACAAAGAGCAAACCGACATCGTGCTGCTCGATAACAAGCTACCCGGCATCTATGGCATTGAAGTGCTGGAATACATCCGGAAACGGGAATTCGACACCGAAGTGATGATGATCACCTCCTACGCATCCCTCGATCTGGCGGTGAAAGCAACCAATAACGGCGCATTCAATTTTGTACCAAAACCCTTCACACCCCAGGAGCTGAAGACCGCTATGGAGAGCATCACCAAGCATTTGTATCTGAAGCGGATGACCCGTAAGATGAATGCTGAAGGAAAGCAGGTGCGGTTTCAGTTTCTCTCCGTGTTGTCGCACGAACTGAAATCGCCGCTCAACGCGATCGAAGGTTACCTGAAGATCATGCAGGAC
>JAFGNY010000075.1 GCA_016926765.1 Bacteroidales bacterium
TACCCGTTTGCTTTTTTTATTTGAATGGGAAACTTTATTTCCTTTCATGTATGTCTTGCCGGTAATTTCACAAATCCTTGCCATGGCGATCGTCTTAAAGAATTGATTTTCAAAAATGGAGTGCAAAGATCGAAAGAAAATATCAAATTTGCAAATGAAGCCTGAAATAATAGGGTTTGATTTAGATAATAGGTTATGAGAGGATAAAAGTAAGAGGGTATGAAGAGAGTTGACTCTTCAGGTTAGAAAAAACAGGTAATTTTATCGGGACAAAATTCGGTTGTTATCCTTACTCATCCAATGAAAATTCGCGAGGTTCTTTTTCTTTTTTCCCTCTCTTTTTTACCCTTGATTAGTCATGGACAGCAGTTTATCCCGTTAAGTACACAAGAATTTATTGCTCCGGATACTGCCTGCCAGGGATATCCGATTACCTTTTATACCACCGATCCGGGCAATACCTTTTCCTGGAATTTCTGTACAGGAAATGTAATGAGTGAACCTGAACTGGCTGACATGGGCGATCCGGGAAGCTTTCTTCAGACCCCGTATTATATTCATACGGTGAAGGACAGCAATCTGTTTTATTCATTTATTTCCTCTTCTCAGGGGGGAGAGCTGATCCGGCTGTTTCATGGCGATCAACTGCATGGCTATGTCATATCTGCTGATAATCTTGGCTCTTTCGGGGTTTTAGACCAGGATATCAGGGGCATAGGATCCGGGAAGGATGGAGATCACTGGTATGTGTTTGTCATGAATAATTCCCTGATGATACGGCTTGACTTTGGAAACTCCCTGATGAATGACCCGATTGCCGACACGTTGATGTTTCCCCAGTTCAATCGCACCGAAAAGGTAATTATCGCAAGGGAAAGCGGGGAGTGGGTCGGTTTTGTGGCCAACCTTCAGCCCGGAAAGTTGTTCCGCCTGCGTTTTGGCACTACTCTTGAAAACAGACCCGAGGTAGAAGATTTGAGCCCGTTTGTTTCGGTTTATTCTCCCTGTGGGTTTGACCTGAAAAAGGAGGATGGAGACTGGTTTATGATCATTTGCAATCGTTACACCAGCAGCCTGACCCGGGTAAAATTCGGAGATAACCTGCTCAATGAGCCGGTGGGAGAGTTTCTAACTGCAGGAACTTTTTTGAATTATCCCATTGACATAGCGATCACCCTGGATTGCAGCAGGACAAATGCCATTGTTACAAACAATATGCAGAGTAACGTGTACTTAGCCAAACTTTATTTTCCGCAGGGTCTCGGAGGTTCGGCCTCCACCATGCCGGTTATCCTGGACTCAATGGCTACCCTGAACCTTCCATATGGACTCTCGGGGATTTTCCGCGTGAGGGATTCGCTTTACCTGATGGCTGTCAACAATGGGAGTTCACAATTGACCAGAGTCACATTTTGCGGTTGCAAAGAATCCTCCCTTGCTACCTGGAATGGAAGGAATCCTCCTCCTATCACCTATTCGGAACCGGGAATCTACAACATCAACCTGTATATTGATGAAGGTACACCGAATGAACAAGTCACTTGTAAAAGCATCGCAATCATGCCGGATACTGGTTTCACGCTGGGCCCCGACCGTTTCATTTGCTCCGGAGTCCCGTACTGGCTGGACCCCGGACCGGGGTTCACCAGCTATCTCTGGTCTACCGGGGATACAACCCGTACCCTGATGGTGACCGATTCAGGAACCTACTGGGTGCAGGTGGTCAACAGCTGGGACTGCGAGGGGAGAGACTCGGTTTGGATCGGGATTCATGACAGTTATCAATTCAGCCAGGATACCACCATCTGCCGGGGACTTACCTACTGGGTAGAGGGCAACTGGCAATCCGAAACAGGGATCTATTTTGATACGCTTAAAAGTATCTACAATTGCGATAGCATCCTGCAAACCAACCTCTACGTCGAGGTCTGCCCGTTGCATCTTTGGATTCCGACGGCTTTCACACCGAATGGGGATGGATTGAACGACGTGTTTCATCCTGTTTCCGAGAACATTCTTTCCTTCAGAATGGTCATTTTCAATCGCTGGGGAGAGCAGGTTTTTGAAACCAACTCTGAAGATATTTCATGGGACGGAACGTTTAAAGGAAAGCCATGTCAATCGGGCGTTTACACCTATTCTGTCTGGTTTGAAACTTACGATAATCCCGGGCAAACTGAGAAAAAAACCGGAACAGTGATGCTGATCAGATAACCCGCTGACCATTGGTCAGTTTCCCTGAATGATCAGTTTTTTACATGTCATGCTCTGATGATCCCGGATTTGAAGAATATACACTCCCGGAGAGATCCCTGATATAAGAAAGGATACTTCTCTTTTATCAGGATGGAATCCAAGATGCCAGGATCTGATATTGTTTCCCTTCAGATCAACCAGTTGTACCTCAACAGGAGTGCTTTGTTCTCCGCTGAATCGTAAATGAACTTCATCAGTCGCGGGATTTGGATAAAGACAGTACGATGAATTTCCGGGGGATTCTTCCACAGCGGGGCAGGTCAGTACATGAATGAAGTCCCTCTTATGCATAGTACGGGTATAGAAGCCGTCTGAAATGGTCAGGATTACATCATATACGCCCTGACTTTCATAAGTAACCTCGGGGTTTTGTTCTGTAGAGGTGGCAGGGGAACCACCCGGAAACTCCCAGTTAAGAGAGGTAATAGCCGGATAGGAGTCGTCAGTGAATCTGACGGAACCTCGACGGCAGATCCAGGTTACATCACTGTGGAAATAGGCAAACGGACCGGACGGCATCACATTGAAAAAGGTCAGGTAGCGATCCAGTAACTCTGCTTTGGAGGAGGGAGTGGTGGTGTCGCACAGGCTGGAAAATCCAGCCAGCGAGCCGATGGTTTTGTATTCATCCCCGTCATAAGCAAAGACGATGGTTTTGGGATACTGATCCGTGTTTTCAAAAAGGGAAGAGGCTTCCGGAAGAGGGACTACTTCAAAGGAGGCAGAAGTCGTATCCCCGGCATACCGGAAGTACATTTCACCGGTGAAAGATCCTTCGGTACCGACCAGGGTATTATATGTATAGGGGGAACAATCCAGAAACCAGTATCTGAAGAGGTCTTTCAGAACATATCCCTGGGTACCTGTACACCATCCTTTGTAGTTTTCCATGTAGATATTCCCGCCCGCTTCGAGATAATCACTGATCACATTCAATTCGGTTGTAGAGGCAACATAGGAATCTTTATCGGTACCGAAAAAGAGAAATACCATTGGGAAACTTTTCAGATCCTGCGGGATCGTGGAATACTGGACATATCCGATTTGCAGGCTGTCAAGGAGGTGTGCGATAATCTCATCGGATCCCGAGCTTTCGGAGGTGGTGATGAGGGCCAGGGGGAGTGATCCGAAGGATAAGGAGACCGGAATCTCAACAGTAAACTCTCCGTATGTCACTTCCAGGATCAGATCGGCCTGGTGGTTGAGAGGCGTGGTGGGTAGCGCATGAAGGAGGTATTTAACTGTCAGTGCTTCTTCCGGCATCAGTGTCTCTCCCGGAACCGGGTTTTCGGAGAGGATCTCTACAAAGGGATCGTCACAGCGAAGATGTAAGGAGAGGTCGCCTGCCGGTAACGAACCCTGGTTTGAGAGATTCATTACCAGGAAAGCGGTCTCCCCGATATCGAGTTTCCGGTTGACGCCATCTTCGATGAACTGATTTTGAAGCATGATGTCGGGTACGCAAACAGTCAGGTACATCTCTTTGATCCAGGTATTTTCACTGGAAGTTGCCAGGATAGAAAATGGGCACAGGGTTCCGTCGGGTTCTGTATCTGTCAGGATAAACCTGTAACTGCCGGGGAGTTCAACGGAAGCTCCCGGAAGGAGCTGGTTCACCTGAACGAGGCTGTCGGTGATCAGGATGCCTGTTCCGGTTGACCGGAGGATCAGGGTCAGGCCGGTGATGGGTTGGGACCCGATGTTTTTCAGTTTCACATCCAGGCTGGCAGTCTCCTGGGGCTGGAATACCCCGGAAGGGGTAGAAAGGGTTTGACAGATTTCCAGCCCGCTCCCCAGGGCAAATGTTTTGGTAGAGGAGATGTTCTGGGCGTCAGTGACCCTGACGGTGAGATCGTATACCCTTTGAGAATTTGTTCCTGCAACGGTCAGTAGCCCTGCTTCGGAAAGAAACAGCTCACCGGGAAGCAGAAGCGGATCGTAGAGGGTTGATCTTCCGGACTTATTTTGAATATCGAAGATGGCGGTCACCTCTTTGTTGATACCGTCTCCTTTGGCCAGTCCGGAATAGACTAACGGATGTGTCTGACCGGTTTCCACAGGCCCTGTACAGGTAACGATCCGGCCATCGGGGTAGAGGACGGCCATGAACTCCAGGTTGGTCAGCGATTCCGATCCTTTCAGGGATACCTTCCACCGGAACAGAACCGAATCGGGATTTGCGCGGTACCAAACCCCATCCTGATTGAAAAGAACGAAGTTACAGGAGAAGAGAGGCGAAATCGCTGCGATGTTTTTCAGCATATCCATCTCTTCACTCAGCCAGGGGTAGGGCAGGGGCTGGGGAGTAAACTGAATCATCCCGAAAAGGTTGATCCAAACAGTATCAAACAGCTCTCCGTAAAAGGGAAAAGAAAAGGGTAACCCAACGGGTGTGGAAAAGAGGTACGGATTAGGAAAGGGAAGCGCATGATCTGTGAAGGATTGGTAGGCGGTTCCTGCCGTACCGCGGTGGTATGATTCTTCCAGGCTCCATTGATAGGGGGGCACGCCTCCGGCTGCCTCTAACTGGGTTTCCATTGGCTGACCCTGTTGAAAAGAAGGAAGGGATTCGGTTACGATCACCGGCTTATCTACGACTACAGCACCGGTAGAAGAGAGAAAGGTACATCCGTTATTTTCGATGGGTGCGAATTTCAGGGGGGAGACAAATTCTTCCGGAGACTCTCCGTAATGGATGAAGGAGACCTGGTCGATCGTGCCATACCCCGCAAAGTTGGTATCACGTTCCTCCACGATCATGAAAAAACGGGCCGGACTTCCCGATTCAACATAACTTAATAACGGAGTGACATCAAGGCCAAGCTCTATGATCTCGTCTCCCGGCCCGTTAAATCCGCGCATAGGCAGTTCACTTCCCTGGAAATTGAACATCGGAAATTCGATCATGTGCTCAGGATACCGGGAGGCAGTATCGTTGCTTACTCCGGCCATGATCTTGATACGATTCCGGAGATTGTATTCGAGCTGCACCTTCATGGTCAACAGAGGATCATAAGATTCAGCGATGTCGATCAGATA
>JAFGNY010000076.1 GCA_016926765.1 Bacteroidales bacterium
ATTTTGTTGAATCGCTGCATAAAATCACCTATCCCAATTTCGAAGTCATTATTGTCGACAACAAATCTCCCAACGATGATCCTGGAATGATCAAAGAACGCTATCCCAACGTCATTCTCTATGAGAGCCATCTGAACTGGGGATTTGCAGGAGGGAATAACCAGGGGATCATGCGTGCCAAAGGAGAGTACCTCCTCCTGCTCAACAACGACACCATCGTTGATCCGTATTTTCTGGAGCCATTGGTGGAAAAGCTGGAAGCAAATCCCCGGATCGGCGCCGTAAGTCCAAAAATCAGATTTTATTACGATCCGGAAATCATTCAGTACGCGGGCTTTCATCCGATCAACCGCCTTACGGTAAGAAACTCATCGATTGGTTTTCGTGAAAAGGACAAGGGGCAATACGATCAGGACCGGGAGACTGCCTATGCACATGGCGCCGCCATGATGGTTCCTATGAGAGTGATCAAGGAGATCGGACTGATGTCTTACATTTTTTTCCTCTATTACGAAGAGGCAGACTGGAGTTACAGGATTATAAAGGCAGGTTATCAGATCTGGTATGTCCATAACTCATTGGTCTACCATAAAGAGTCGGTTTCGACAGGGAAACTGAGTACTCTCAAAACCTATTATCTGAACCGGAACCGGCTCGTATTCATGCGCCGAAACATTGAGGGAAGAGATTTCTATATCGGAATTGTTTATCAATTCTGTGTTGCCATTCCTAAAAATATTGTTGTATTGCTGATGAAATTCAAACTTGGATACGTTCATGCCTACCTCAGGGCAATCGGCTGGCATCTGAAGAATCTGTTTAACAAGGATATTCACAACAATCCCACTCTTTAGGAAGCCTTTAAAGAATCTTCCCATATTAAATGCAACGAACCATGGACACCACAATCCATTCTGAAGAGTTCCCGCTCGTCTCTGTCATTACTGTCAACTACAACCATTCTGATGTAACATGCCAGATGCTGGAATCACTTTTTCAGATAACCTATCCAACGATTGAGGTCATAGTAATCGACAACGGATCTCCTGATGACAATCCCAGAATCATTAAAGAACAGTTTCCACAGATCACCTACATCGAGACCGGTAAAAACCTCGGATTCGCAGGAGCTAATAACCTGGGCATCCTGGCATCCAGAGGAAAATATATCCTCCTTCTCAACAACGATACCATTGCCCCCCCCGGATTCCTCGAACCATTGGTTGCGAAAATGGAATCGGATCCTGTAATTGGGGCTGTCAGCCCGAAGATCAAACTCTTTTACCATAAGGGCATGCTCCAGTACGCCGGAATTACGGAGATCAATCCCTATACCGGCAGAAGCTATGCCCGGGCACTCTACAAGATGGATGAAGGACAGTTTGAAGAGGATGCCATGACCGCTTATGCACATGGGGCAGCCATGATGATTTCACGCGAAGCGCTTGAAAAGGTCGGCCTTATGTGCACAATTTTTTTCCTGTATTATGAAGAATTAGATTTAGGATATAGGATCAGAAAAGCCGGCTTTACCATCTGGTACGTTCATAATTCCGAAATACTTCATAAAGAGTCAGTTGCTACGGGAAAACTCAGCCCCCTAAAAATATATTACCTGAACCGCAGCAGGTTTCTCTACCTGAGGAGAAATGTGCATGGATTCAATGGGATTGTATCGTTCCTGTTTCAGCTCTTCTTTTCTATTCCTAAAAATTCATTTAAATTCCTCTTCCAGCGCCGGTTTGATTTATTTGCCGCCTATATGAGAGCGGTCGGATGGCAGGTGAGAACTCTTTCAGACCCCTCGATCCATACGAACCCTTCGATGAAGAATTTGTAAGTGGAAACCTAACAAACTTGATTATATTTGCATAGAGCAACCATTTTCATCTAACGATTCAGATTATTATGATTGAGACCATCCTTTATGACGTGTGGATTGCATTTCAACTTCTTATCATGGCATACCTGGCCTTCGGCACCATGTATATTTTTGTCTTTGCCGTTGCTTCTGTTTTCCCCTATTTGCCAAAACCATTACCCATCCTCAGGCAAAACAGGATTGCTGTAATGGTGCCTGGGTATAAAGAAGACGCCGTAATCCTTGAGACTGCAGAACAAGCATTAAACCAGGATTATCCGAAAACGTTGTTCGATGTGATCATCATTGCAGACTCCTTTTCAAAGGAAACCCTTGCAAAACTTGCTGCCTTACCTGTTATCCTGATTGAAGTATCATTTGATACAAGTACCAAAGCAAAAGCGCTTAATAAAGCGATGGCATTACTGCCAGAAGATAACTATGACATTGCTCTTGTGCTGGATGCCGACAATATTATGGCACCTGATTTTCTTACCCGTATCAACCAGTCATTCAACAACGGTTATATTGCAGTCCAGGGCCATCGGGTTGCCAAGAACAAAGATACTGCCTTTGCGATTCTTGACTCTATCAGCGAGGAGATCTCCAACAGCATCTTCCGTAAAGGGCATAGAAGGCTTGGCATCTCATCAGGGTTAGCTGGTTCGGGGATGGCATTCCAGTACGTTTTCTTTAAGAACATGATGTCGGGGGTGCACGCAATTGGCGGATTTGATAAAGAGATTGAACTAATCATGACAAAAGCAAGAGTAAAAATTGAATACCTTGACAAATGTTATATCCATGATGAAAAGGTTCAGGAGAAGGATGTGTTTGTCAAACAGAGGAGACGATGGTTGTCAGCGCAGATTTATTACGCCTCTTTCTTCCCAAAAGCATTGTTCCATTTTATCCGGTACCAGAACTTCGACTACTTTGATAAAGCAGCTCAGATGCTTCTCCCACCAAGGATTCTCCTGATCGGATTCCTCCCGATTTTTTCGGCCTTGTCTCTCATCCTGGATCCTCTCTGGATGATATGGTTATGGCTAATCCTGACAGCAATTATGGTGGTGGGAATTTTTTTGGCCATTCCGCAAAAATCGTACAATAGAAGTCTGATGGTGGCATTGGCAGCAGTTCCGAAAGGATTCGTATATATGTTTATCTCTCTGATCAGCTCAAGGGGTGCAAACAAACGGTTTATTCACACAGTACACAAAGCCTCCATATCAGAAACTCAAAACACTAAATAACAAGGAATTATATGAAGATTGGCATTGAAGGACAGCGGCTTTTCAGAGCGACTAAACATGGGATGGATTTTGTCGCACTTGAACTCATCAGGAACATTCAACTCCTGGATCAGGAGAATGAATACGTTGTTTTTGTAAAACCAGGTGAAGACAAGTGCCTCGAATCAACAACCAACGTTAAAATTATTGAGCTTGAGGGAGGACCTTTCCCTTTATGGGAACAGATTGCCCTTCCAAAGGCCGTGAAAGCCTATGGATGCGACCTCATTCACTGTACCAGCAATACCGCTCCAAATTTCGGTTCCACTCCCCTCATCCTGACACTCCATGATATCTTTTTCCTGGAAACATTTAGTCTCTTCACAAAAAGCTATTCCCTCTACCAGCGGTTCGGAAATACTTACAGGCGATATATTGTTCCTGATCTGGTAAAAAAAGCCAAACGGATCATTACGGTATCCAAATCAGAAAAATCAAGAATCGTTGATTTTTTTCATATGGATGAGAAGAAGGTGAAAGTTATTTATAACGGTGTTAGTGAGAAATTCCGCATTCCGGTATCTGAAGAGGAAAAAATCAGAGTAAAACGCGAATACAGCCTGCCTGATAATTACCTTTTACATCTGGGGAACACCGACCCGAAGAAAAACACTGAAAGAGTGCTCACTGCCTATATACAGTACCTTGATATTTGTAAACATAAAATTCCTCTGGTTCTGGTGGACTACCCTGAATTGCTGACCCATAAACTATTGCATCACCTGGGGAGAATGGATGTGAAGGATTACATCCATCGGCTTGATTATGTGGTGAATAAAGACCTCCCTGCTATGTACACGATGGCAGAATTATTCCTCTACCCCTCTCTCCGGGAAAGTTTCGGCATCCCTTTATTGGAGGCGATGTGTTGCGGAACAGCGGTGATCTCATCCGATGTGTTTGCGATGCCGGAAGTCGCCGAAGATGCTGCTTACCTGATTGATCCATCCAAACCTGAATCCATTTCCTCTGCCATGAGGGATTTGATTGCTCATCCTGAGATGCGTCAATCCTATATTGAAAAAGGAAAGCTGCAATCCACCAAGTATTCCTGGAAGAAGATGGCGACCCAGGTGATGGAATTATACAAGGAAGTAATAGCCGAAGTTAAAACCTAAGATCTATGTTGATCAGGAATCAGGATATCATTGTTACCGGACTTCAACCCTGGGATATTGATATCGGAAGCAACTGCAAGAACATTGCCCTTGAGTTTGCGAAAAACAACAGAGTGCTCTATGTCAATGCAGCTCTTGACAGGATGACCCTTCTCTGTAAGAAAAATGATCCTAAAGTCCAGAGACGAAAACGGATTCTTCATAGCGCTGAACCCGACCTGCTTGAGATTGGACCTCATCTTTGGAACCTCTACCCTAAAACCATTCTCGAATCGATAAACCAGATAGGATCGGACAACCTCTTCGACTGGCTTAATAAAATCAACAATCGGCGAATGGCCAGGCAGATCCTTTCGGCTGTTAAACGTCTTGACTTCAAAGACTATATCATTTTCTGCGATAGTGACATGTTCAGAAGCTTCTACCTGAAAGAACTACTGAACCCCAAAGCGTTCATCTACTATACCCGCGATAATTTAGTTGCTGTGGATTACTGGAAAAAACAGGGTATTCGTGTGGAAGCAGCCATGATGAAGAAAGCCGATGTGGTGGTAGCCAACTCTACTTACCTTGCCAAACTGGCAGAAGCTTTTAATCCGCATTCCAGTTATGTTGGCCAGGGATGTGATGTTTCACTGTTCGACCAGAAACTGATTGAAAGAATCCCTCAGGATATGCTCCCCATCAAGGAGGAAGGAAAACCCATCATTGGGTATATCGGAGCATTAAAAGCCCTGCGTTTGGATATCAATGTCCTTCTTTGTATCGCCAAAGAACGTCCAAACTGGAACATAGTATTGGTTGGCCCGGAAGATGAACCATTTAAAACCAGTGATCTCCATCAGTTCGATAATGTCCATTTCCTCGGAAATAAAACTGAACCTGAACTGCCTCTCTACCTCTCCACGTTTGATGTTGCCATCAATCCCCAAATTGTAAATGAAGTCACAGTTGGCAACTATCCCCGCAAAATTGATGAATACCTTGCTATGGGAAAACCCGTTGTGGCAACAAAGACCGAAGCCATGTCAGTCTTCGCTGAATACGTCTCCCTGGCTTCAACGAAGGAAGATTATTTAACAATGATTCAAAAAGAGCTCGACACCAATTCATCCGAAAAAATTACCGAAAGAGAGTTGTTTGCCAGAACTCACACATGGGAGAATAATGTACAGGAGATCAGTAATTCACTTGTAAAAGTTATTGCAATCTAATGGAAATGGATGTTCAATCCACTGCACCAAACCAATAGGTATGAAAATACAGTTTATCGGAAACTTCACGAATTTAGAAGAAACTGAATTTTACCCTTTGTTATCAGATTTTTCGCTGACGAAAGTTGGGAACATTCTGGTCAGTGTCTCCTCCCGAC
>JAFGNY010000077.1 GCA_016926765.1 Bacteroidales bacterium
GAGGTGCTGAAGACCCTGTTTTTATCATTTTCTTCCTGTGAGTAACGAAAAAAAGCGGTTTCCATGCCATAGGTGAGGATGACCAGAAGAAGCGCTGTGTAAGAGTAGAAGACATTGACTGTTCCATATTCGCCCGGAAGGAAAAGGCGGGTGTAGAGCGGCACAAGCAGGTAACTCAGAATCCTCCCGATGATGAAAGGGAATCCGTAAATGGCGGTTTGACCTGCCAGGCGTTTGATGGGATTCATGTTACAAAAGTAACGAAAGAAATGAGGTTTTAGTTGTACTTTTGAAAGTGAAAAACCCATGTTGAAAATACCTTTCTTTATGACACGAACAAACCGCATATCCCTGCTGATCATTCTTTCCGGACTGCTGGCAGTTTTTTCCGGATGCAATAAAAATCAGGAGAACGAGACCTATTGGTTCTCCCTGGATATCATGACCGAGTCGTACCCTCCTTTCAACTATGCCGGAGCACAGGGGGTGACCGGGCTGAGCGGAGAGTTGTTGAAGGTCATTTGTTCACGGATGAACATTCCTTTTAATGTTGATATCCTTCCATGGTCAGAAGCCTATACCTTAGCTCAGGGAACAGCCAATGCCATGCTTTTTTCCACCGTTTTGAACGACGAACGAAAAGATCTGTTTAAATGGGCCGGCCCCATTGCTTCCCTCGACTGGTACTTCTATGCGTCGGCTGACCATCCCATTCCGCTTACCTCATTGGATGAAGCCAAACAGATAGAACGGATCGGAGTAGTTCCGGATTATGCTATCACCCAATACCTGGAGCAATCCGGATTTCAGAACCTGGTCTACTGCACGGATCAGGCTACCGCATTAGAGATGTTGCTGGGAGGAGAGATCGACCTCTTTCCCTCCGATCAGTATGCGGCACAACAGGCGCTCGAATCATTGGGAAAAACCATTTTCGCCGTGATCCCAGAGATCACCATCCGCACAGAAATGATCTATTTTGCATTCAACCGCCAGGTTCCGGATGAAGTGGTCTCCGATTTTCAGCGGCAGATAGACCAGGCAAAAAACGATGGGACACTGAAATCCCTCTATGAGCAATACCTGAATTCGTCCGATTTTCCGGGGATACTTCAGATCTATACTGAACAATATCCTCCCCTGACATTCCGGAACAATTTCGGTGAGATCACCGGCTTCGGCACCGACGTAGTGAAGGAGATCATGCAGCGGAACCATGTTTTCAGCAACATCACGCTGACCATCTGGAGTATTGGATACGACCTGGCGCTGGTCAACCCAAATTTCTGCCTCTTCACGATGGACCGCACCGCGTTACGCGACACGTTGTTTCAATGGGTGGGACCGTTAGGGACCAATGCGACCTATTTCTATACCAAAGCCGGTTCGGGAATTATCATCACCTCCCTCGAGGAAGCCAAAAACCTTACGGCAGTTGGCACCGTAACATCATGGTTTTCTGACCAGTATCTTCGGGAACTTGGATTTACCAACCTGGTGTCGGATCCTGATCCGCAAGTGATGACCGAAAAGCTTTTCCAGGGAGAAATCGACGCCTTTGTCTGTTCCTGTGTCACCTTCCCTGAGATCCTTTCCGGTCTTGGATACAGTTACAGTGATGCAGTCCCCGAATACATCCTGATGTCGTCAGATTATTACATTGCCTTTTCTAAAAACAGTTCTCCTCTTCTGGTGGGTCAGTGGCAGACAGCATTGGATGACATGAAAACCGACGGGACCTACAACGCCATCTACCACAGGTGGTTTCCATGATCCTGACTTCTAATCTGAATTCATAAAAGAATGCCAAAAAACAAATTCTATGTCGTTTGGGTAGGGGAAAAACCCGGCGTTTACGCAGGGTGGGGCGACTGTAAAAAACAGGTGGAAGGTTTCAATGGAGCCAAATACAAGGGGTTTCCGACCAGAGAGTTGGCCGAAGCAGCTTTTCGCGATAACCATGAGAAGTACCTTTCACATGAGTTGAATGCTCCGAAGCAGATCGTGTGCGACAACCCGCTGATTGGAACGCCTGTCGCCGACAGCATCTGCGTTGATGCCGCCTGCAGTGGCAATCCGGGCGTGATGGAATACCGGGGAGTGGATACTAAAAGTGGCGCAGAACTTTTCCGGCAGGGCCCTTT
Organism: Bacteroidales bacterium; assembly: GCA_016926765.1. Lineage (GTDB taxonomy): Bacteria > Bacteroidota > Bacteroidia > Bacteroidales > FEN-979 > QYOJ01. The sequence goes on from JAFGNY010000077.1 coordinate 2,145, forward strand.
TCCCGAAGGGACGGTCAACATCGGGGAATTCCTGGCCGTTGTACACGCTTTAGCTTATCTGAAACAACGAAACAGCGACTGGCCGGTCTATTCCGATTCCCGCACCGCGATCGCCTGGGTCAGAAAAAGAACCGCAAACACCAAACTGGAGCGAACTGCGAAAAGCGAAGAGCTTTTCCGCTTGTTAGAACGGGCTGAGAACTGGCTCTGTTCCAACACCTGGCCCAATAAGATCCTGAAATGGGAAACAGAATTCTGGGGAGAGATCCCGGCAGATTTCGGGAGGAAATAAAACCCCTAAATCCCCTGCTTGTTGTTCGTATATTTTTCAATCAGCGTGATCCGCAGATCCTGAAACATCTTATGAACCTGGTTCATGCGATTAACCGTGAGGGTTGTAAGATACTCTCTTCCCTTTACCGGATCCTTCTTCAGCATCTCAACCGCATGCCTGTCCACCTCCTCCTGATCGTCAAAAAACTTCTGTTCAAACGGATCTCTGACTGCGTGAAGGTCTTTCACGGCATCCTGCCAGCGGAGATACAGTAAGTTGTCTACAAAGTCGACACACCAGCGGATGGAGTTATCGTCAAATTTCTCCTTGTCCCATATCTTATAGCATTCCGCCACATCGGTCACGCCGGCATAGATCGGAACATAGGCACACGTATAAACATTGTCCACATAAACGTAATAAATCCCTCCAACGGCATCCGGGAACCAGGAGCGGAGTTGGGCAATCATCCCATATTCCCCGCGTGCACGCGCAACGTTGCGGCGTCGGTTGATATTTAACAGCTTTCTCATCTCAATGGTGGGGAAAGGCGTAGTGAGGACACTCCGAACCAGTGTCCCGCTGTCGGAAGGGATGTACCAGTCAGGTGCCATTTCTTTATCGTAGATTGTTCCGGTTAATGTAGACCGCTGGAAATTCATCACATCCTTCACCGAGATCAGCATGTTGGGCCTGATGGAGAAGGGGTATAGGGATAACGGTTCCACAAATTGTGTGTACTGGTCATCGCCTTTGAACGGATCGGTCGTCCACCGGTCGGGAAGTCCGGGA
>JAFGNY010000007.1 GCA_016926765.1 Bacteroidales bacterium
ACCTCATGCAACAGGTTATCAGCACGTTGCATACCTCCGCTGAATGGAAACACCTTGTTCTGGAGACCAGGATGACCGACCGCCTGATGGTTACCGGGGATGCCAATATAATCCAGACCATCTTCCGGAATCTCCTTTCCAATGCCATTAAATTTACACCTGAATCAGGACGGATTACCATCGACGGCATCAGGGAAAAAAGTTCTATTGCCATTACTGTTAGCGATACAGGAGTAGGGATCCCTGCACAACACCTCAACCAGTTGTTCTCCATGGAGGAGCAGTATACCATGCCCGGAACCAACAATGAAAAGGGAACCGGTTTGGGATTGATCCTTTGCCGGGAATATATGGAACAGCTCGGAGGGACGATTACGGTAACCAGCACCGTTGGAAAAGGATCTGCGTTCACGGTTACTTTTCCGGCTGTCTGACCTACACTTACACCGCTTTTTTCGTACCTTTGCCGCATATCCTTCGCTTCAGTGACGACCCTGACAACATTTTACCTGAGCCATATCCTTGGGAAACGCTTTGTTTCCGCTGATGCCCATTTGTCGGGTCGAATTAAGGATTTTCTGGTCGATCTTACCCCCAACGACCCCTCTCCGGATAAGCCTGTCAGGCCAAAAGTTATCGCTGTTGAGGTTCAGGTAGGAAAATACAGGCGTATTCTCGATTTCTCCTCCCTGGATATAGTTCATGATAAAAAGGGGTTCCGGATTGCCGGCACAGCCATTGAGGAGATCTCCACCGCCTATCTGACCAACGTGTTGTGGCTCAAGGAGAGTATTTTATACCGGCAGGTTGTGGACATCAATGGAAAAAAGCTGGAGAAGGTGTGGGATGTGAGGTTGGTTCATCTTCCATCGGGAACCTATGCCATCGCGGTGGATGTTGGGTTCAACAGCTGGCTGCGGCACTTTGCACTCCGGAATTTTCTGAAAAATTCTCTCCGGTTATTTGGTGTGAAACTGGAAAGCAAACAGATCTTATGGGATGATATCGAATCGGTGGACCTGGCTACCTCAAAATTGTTGTTGTCGAAATCCACCTCCAAACTCTCCTCCCTTCACCCTTCCGATCTGGCTGATATCATCGAAGACCTTGACAAAGCCACCCGTACTTATGTCTTTTCGGCGTTGAACGACGATCAGGCGGCTGATGTCCTGGAGGAGATGAAACCCAATGCACAGGTTCATATCATTGAGAGTTTGCCGATCCACAAAGCCGCCGATCTTCTGGAGAAGATGGATGCCGATGAGGCGGCTGATATCATTGAAGAGCTGGAGGATGAAAAAGCCGAACAGCTGCTCAAGGAAATGGAGGATAAGTCATCCGAAGAGGTAAGAGAACTGTTGGAATATGATGATGATGAAGTTGGAAGCATTATGAATACCGATTTTTTTACCCTTACCGATGACCTTACAGCAGAGGAGGCGTTGTCGATGATCAGGAAAGCGCAACCCGAACCCCTGCACATCAATACCATATTCATTTCCAGTTCAACCAATAAATTCCTGTCGGCCATCTCTCTGGCTGAACTGGTCATTGCCGACCCTTCCCGGAAATTGTCCGAAATCATGCCCCCCAAACCGGTCACCGTGTATGATACCGATAGCATCGATAATCTTGCCGGGATCTTTTCCCGGTACGACCTGTTATCGATTCCGGTGATCAACCAGCAACATGAACAGGAAGGAATGGTATTGGTGGAAGATATCGTGGACGATCTTCTGGAAAGCCGTAAGACACGCTGAAATCTGTTATCGGACAGATGGCTGTGTTAAAAAAAACAGAAAAAAAGGAGATTGACCCATAACCTTTTGGCCTGTTTCCCGATTAAGGGTCAAGAAAGCCCGCCTGGCGGGAAAAAAAGTATTTTTGTTTAACAGAATCATTCACAAAAATTGAAGAAATCATGGCAAACGGAGTTAACAAAGTGATTTTGGTTGGTAATCTCGGGAGGGATCCTGAGGTTCAGACATTTGACAATGGCGTCAAAAAAGCGGCCTTTTCGGTTGCCACAACCGAAGGGTACCGGAACAAGGAGGGGGAACGCACAACCCACACCGAATGGCACAATGTAGTCCTGTGGAGAGGACTGGCCGAAGTGGCTGAAAAGTACCTCAGAAAGGGAAGTTCTGTCTATATTGAAGGACGGATCCGCAGAAGGGAATATGAAGACGAAAACAAACAGAAACGCTTTATCTTTGAAATCCTTGGAGATAACATGACCATGCTGGGAGGAGGTCAGCGCCGAGAGGAGAGTCCGATGGAAGATCCGGGCAGTCAGCCCTCACCTATGCCAAACGAGAGTGCAAACGATGTCGCTCAACCCGACGATGACCTGCCGTTTTAACATGGCCAAATGGTAAGATGGGAATGAGTGAAGCGGTTACAGTGGCTTTGCTCTTTCCCATTGATTTCAAATAGTGCCTATGCGAAATACCTTCTCATTTTTCATTATTGCATGGCTGCTTTTCGCTGGGTGTAATCAGGATTACACCCCGAAACCCCGTGGATATTTCCGGATAGATCTGCCCGATCATGCATATCAGACTTTTGATACCACTTTTCCCTACCGGTTTGACTATCCCATTTACGCGTTCATCTCCGCCGATACCTCCACTCTGGCCGAACCCTATTGGATCAATATTCATTATCCCGCCTTTCAGGCGCAGTTGCATATCAGTTTCAAACAGGTTCATCATAACCTTGATGATTACCTCCGGGATGCCCATAAGCTGGTGGACAAACACATTCCCAAAGCCAATGCCATTACTCAGCAGGCCTTTGTGAATCAGGAGAGCACGGTGTACGGATTAACTTTTTCGATCAAGGGAACCGAAGCGGCATCCCCTTATCAGTTTTACCTGACCGATAGTTTGTCGCGCTTCGTCAGGGGAGCCCTCTATTTCCAGCTGGTACCCAATAACGACTCTCTTGCCCCGGTGATTGATTTTTTAAAGGAGGATGTCGATCACATGATCGCCTCTTTCCGGTGGAAATAGGATTCTCTTTTTCGGTGACGATTCTTTCCTCTTTTATAGGGATAGTTTCAAAAGGGTTTGTACTTTTGCACCCATAAAAGGAAAGGAGGAACCGCATGATTGAAACCATCCAATACGGTACCCTCAAATGGTCTCATATCGTCAGACCCACGGAGGAAGATCTGGATATCCTGCGTGATCAGTACCAGTTTCACCCACTGGATCTTGAAGATTGCCGCAGTGTCATCAACCTTCGACCAAAGATTGATGTGTATGATGATTACTATTTTCTGATCCTCCATTTTCCCAGTTTTGACTTTTCCCAAACCTTTGTCGATACGA
>JAFGNY010000078.1 GCA_016926765.1 Bacteroidales bacterium
AGCGCACGGCAATTTATCGCCGATACAGCGATAGCAGACCACTATTTTGCCTATACGTTTACCCGTCATCCGATTCCAGGCAATCCGTTTGTCTATATTGTCCCATCCGATACCAACGGTACCCTTGAGGGGATCAATGTGAACGACTCCGCAGAAGTGGCTTCCAGGCTGTACGTCAACACGATAACGAAAATAGGACCGGATCCGCTGGAAATAGTCCTGGATAGGACGGTTATTCTCAGGCCGTTCAATACTGGGATTCCGGAAAATAAACGACAGGTTCAGGCCTTAAAGATTTATCCAAATCCGTTTACGGATAAAACCATACTGAAATTTTCCATACCTGATTGGTCAGATATTCGCATCGAAATCTATAACAATCTAGGCCAGCAGGTAGGCAATTCTCTCCTGATAAATCATGTGAGAGGAACAGTGGTTCATGAATTGAGGGTGTCAGGGCAAATTCCACCTGGTCAATACTATATCAGGGGGCAGGTGATCCCATTGAGAAATTCGTCGGGCTACAGCCTCTTCTCAAGCGTGATTCTTCTGTAGTGAATAAACAGGGAACCTGATAGTTATTGCGGGCATATTCAGCATGCCATGGCCCCCCCCTATGAAATATCGGAGAAATCGGATATGCTTGTCTATCCCAATTCGGCAACAACCTCCGTGAGGATCGGATGAAGGGATAACATACAGGAAATATGGGTGATGAAAAGCACCGGGCAGGTGGTCGATCAAATTCCGGCGAGCCGGGGAAAAAGAAATCACGAAGTTAGTGAAACAATCCATAGTCGAATTGCAGACCTTTTTGATAAGTTTCAATTAAATGCCTATAACCCGGATAAGGTTTACCTTAATAAGTATTTTCTTAAGAGAAACTTTTTAGTGTGTCTATTTGTAAGAACCTTAAAATTTATTGCTTCATGAGAAAAGACATCTGTATGATCATGGCGGTCGTCCTGTTATCCCAAGTGGTAACTGCCCAGGTGAACGGATTTGTGAAAGCCTACGATTCCCTGCACCAGGTATTTTCGCATTATTTTCCATACACGAAATGGAAAGGCATCCGATGGGACGAGGTGAACCAGCAGATCAGGCCGCAGATACTGGCGGCAGCGGTTTCGGGTGATTCGGTGGCTTTTTACATTGCCCTGAAATCCTATTTTGACCATACACACGATGGTCATGTGGGCTTCAGGCATGGCTGGCAGTCGGTGCAGGATCAGGCCAGGTATCGGCAGATCGGCGGGAGTTACGGCTTTGCTGCAGTGCGTCTCGACGATGGCCGGGTGGTGGCCCGGATCGTCAATCCCGGCTCCCCGGCCGCCCTGGCAGGCATGCAGTTCGGGGCCACTTTACTGGAGGTTAATGATACGCCGGTAGACCAGGTCCTTGATACGATACCCGTGTTGTGGGCAGAAATGATACCTGCGACCCTGGAGTTTAAGCAGATTAACCAGGAAAGGCTGATCGGAAGGGCCCCTGTAGAAGGGTCCATGAAGGTCAGGTTCCTGAACAGGGGAAGCAGCGTCGCGCTCACGGCCACCCTTACTGCCGTGGATGACCAGTACCTGACTTATAATCAGACCTCGATGCATCCCGTTGAACCGGAACCCGGCGTCTTCTCCCGCATCATTCAGCCGTCGGGTTACGGTTACATTAAAATGAACAACGAAGGAGGGGATTCGGCATTGCTGAAAAAGGAGTACAACGACTTCAAGGATGCCCTCACCGGGTTCGGGCAGCAGGGTGTGAGGGGGGTAGTCCTTGACTTTCGGGTGAATTGCGGTGGGGATGATGCTCTTGCCGCAGCCATCGCAGGTTTCTTTCACCCCGATACGGCTTTCTATGAATTTTGGACTTTGTATAACCCGACAAGTGATTCCATAGAGATATGGCCCGACAGGATTGCCCACTATGACCCCTTGACACTCAACCCGGTATATCGTCCTGCCTATCCGCCCGGGGCCCTTTATACCGAACCACAATCGGTGTATTACGACAAACCCGTGGTCGTGATGGTCAATCCAAGAAACATAAGCAGCGGGGAGGGGGTCCCCATGATGCTGCAAAAGCTGAAACGCGCCAAAGTGGTTAGTTTTTACGGCTCCAACGGATCCTTTGGGTTGTGCTCGCTGGAATATAACCTCTTCCCTCCACCGGATGGCCTGAAGGTTTCCTTTGAATTCGGGCAGAGTGTCGACAGGCAGATGAAGGTGCAGATCGACAGCGACAGCACCATGACGGGAGGAGTAATACCCAACATCCGGGTTCCCCTTAACGATACGGTCATCGATCAGCTATACCTCGACAGTATCGATGTGGAACTTAATTACGCAGTAAAGGTTCTGAATTCGATCATGGGGAACGGTGAACGGCAGGGAGCCGGGACAGGCCTTCTCCTGGAACAAAACGTTCCCAACCCCTTTAACGGCATAACCCGTATTTCCTATTTCTTGCCTTCGGATGCTCTTGTTGAACTGGTGTTTTGTGACATCACCGGGAGGGCACTTCAGACCCTGGTGTACCGTCATGAAAAAGCAGGATCACATACAGTCACATTTAACGGATCAGGCTATACAAAAGGCCTCTATTTCTTCCGGCTGAAGGCAGGCAATTCGGAAGTCGCCAGGAAATGCATCATTGATTGAGTATAAATGGATTTCATAATCAAACAGATAACGGAACGATTGAGAAATATTGTTATGATTACCTTCAGCATATTTTCCTGCCGGCAATCAGGAAATAGGGAGGTGAAAACCGCTCATCCTTCCAGATCGGCTCGTTCGCAGGAGCGATTGGCTCTTCCATCGACTCTATGTTGAGTCCGGCTTTCGCAATCATGTTCAGGTATACCTTCTTCGATCTGAAATAATCCTCAAAAAACAACTCTGGATCCAATGTTGAGTTCACCCGGATTCTGAATCCAGAAACCAGGTTTTCACAGAATTCCTGCCGGTGGTTGACAGACTCCCTGCCGATTGATTCTTCCCAGTTCGTATTCATCATGATAAATGACCCATGAACTTTGAGCGTCCGGTCGATTTCCGTCAGGATGGTCCTGATCATTGATTTTTTTGGAATAGCACACAGGACAAATGTCGCGGTTGCATGATCGAAGGTTTGATCGTTGAACCGGCAAAAGTCTACATGTGTCTGAATATCAATGCCATAAATATAGACAACATGTTTTTTGTGAAAGGTATCCTGTTTTCGCTGATGAATTTCTCCAGTGAGGTTGGAGGACGACCTGTTAACTCTTTATAGGTTTGGTTTACCAGGTCGGCTTTGCCATTTTTCCAGGCGCGCAGGTGACACAGACCCTTCGTCTACAGTCTTTCAGTTGTCAGCGATTTGTCATACTTTTTCAACATGCTGGTAAACCTGCTTTCATCCAGGTCAATATAACATATCCTGGTTTGTAAATCCTGTGTGAATAATTCGGATGCTTCATACAAATCAATAGCCACGGGACCGCTGATTTCGTAATTCTGACCCTCATGACCTGATATGGATAAAACATGTGCAGTTGCTTCAGCTTTTCTTAACGAGGGGGCCCGTGGGGAGGCTCATAACCCGAATTACATGATCTTACAGGCCGGTTTAAGCTTTCCTTTCGACCGAACCTCGTCAACGTGTAAAATTACACATAAAAAAAAACCATATACCTGGTATCATCTATTCAAAAAAGGCAGAACAGTAACTTTGCCGGATGAAAAAACGCTCTCACTGCTATTATTGACCAGTGGTGTTTGTACATGAGTACGAGTTGGGACCTCACCGGATTTGCCACCCTGTTCTGGTCATCCACATCACAGGGAACGACCAAGGCTATGTCTCACTGAATGAACATTTTTCAATAAAGCAACCTGCAAATTATTACACGTTCCACCTTGCACTTTTCGTTTTAGATAGTACACTGTAGTTTTTTCATTTTAGACCCGATCTTTACAATCAATTTACAGGATTCAAATTCAAGGAATTAAGAAAACAACCTTCCGGGTTTTTTTGCCAACTCTATGGGATTGATTGCTGACAGCCTTGATATGCTGGCAGGATTTCTGGTTTATGTGACATCCTCCAGGCACCCTGATTTACTTTTCGGATTACCTGGAGAAATAGTTCTTCAGGTCGATCTCTTCCCACCCGGAATATCCGCGCACCTTGAGCCAGATTTTTAGTTCGGAAGGCTGGACTACGACCGAGTAAATGGTTGATATCAACCCTTCATCAGGGAAGGTTGCACCGCCTTCCGGAATGGTTTTGTCGAAGATATCCATCATAATTTGTGGTGTAATCAGTCCTTTGTTCTGTTCTCCCAGTTTCATCAGGTTTATCCGGCGCGTACAGGTGTATCCGATCCCTTCGTTGGTCGTGTCGTAAAAAAAGATAGGGTATTGGTGCCAGGAGGAATCTATGAAATCGTTGGTAGCTGAGAGGAGCCCCTGACCGTTTCGCGGAACCACCCTGAATGTGGCCCATTCATAGATGGTGGCATGATCGGGATAAGATCCGTTCATGATCAGTCCGACCTCCGGAAGGGTCGTATTGAACCATTGATCAACTTCTTTACCCGAGGTATTCCTGAAAAGACTCTCCAGCAGGATGTTGTTGGTGTTTTCCCGTCCGACCGGGTTTGAGGTGTCGCAATTCTGCCCGTTTTGCAATTCAAGAAAGACCCCCTTGTTATTGATAGCAGTTTGGTAAAAAAGTCCACCCATCAGGTCAATGCTGGCTACTGACGCAGGGTATCCTGTGGGATTCCAGACCACCACCTGGTAATATTTTGCAAAGCGCCGGATGCCTGGAGCTACCAGGTCCAGGTTTCTGCCGGTGACTGTTTTTTCGCAGGGCGTGTAATCACCCCATGCAGAGAGGCTGCTGCATCCTGTTTCATAAAGTGCCAGCAATACGTTTGACAGGATCATGACCTGGTCGGTCGTCAGCCCGCTGGTCTCCGCCATTCCATCGTAATAGTCGCGGAAGATCACCGGATAAGCAGAATAATTATCCTTTCCCATCAATAACAGCTCTTCATAGGGAACCTCTTTTTCCTGAATGAGATAATCGGTAATAACCTCCTGGTAGAATTCAGCCAACTGAGGCTTTAACAGGAGACCATATTGCCGGCCCATCTGGTGGAAGGTGCCGTGAAGTTCTGCAATATAGAAAGCCCCGGTGGCACTTGTATGGAGTTTTCCTCCCTCGAAGGTATCAACAGGCTCGTAAGGATTGTCCGACTTTGCACAGGAGGCAACCACCATGGCAATTAAAAAAGGAAAAATAATTAGTTTAGAAATGATATTCATGGCTCAAAGAGATCAAGTTTGATGCAAATGTATTCATTGTAATCCATAAAACCAACGGTTGGTCAGTAAAACCGGAGCACAGTCATGCATTAAACCGGGATCACTCACAACCCTTCCCGGTGTGTATTGTTCCAGGCAGTATTTACGCCGTCTTCCTGTAGCGGTTTACAGCCAGGGTAGTGGTGGCTATGGCATAGAGAACCAAGGCCAGGAATTCGGTTTGGATATCCTGGAAAGTCGATCCTTTGAGCATGACCATCCGGTTGATACGCATGATATAGACCACCGGGTTCAGGAGGTCTATCTTCTGCGCCCAGACGGGCATGCTCTCGATCGGGGTGAAAATACCGCTCATCAGGATAAAGATGATCATGAAGAAGAAACCGGTGAACATGAACTGCTGCTGAGTACCCGAAAAGGTTGAGATGAGCAGGGCCAGTCCGAGAACGGCTATCAGAAAAATGGTCGAGCAAAGGAAAAGCAACCATATGCTGCCTTCGAAAGGAACGTTGAATACAAGGATCCCAATGGCTATTCCCAATGCCAGATCGATTAGGCCAATGATCAGAAACGGGATGATCTTGGCCAGGATGAACTGGTATTTCTTCACTGGCGTCACATTCATCTGTTCGATGGTGCCGATCTCCTTTTCCTTAACCAGGTTCAGGCCTGCCAGGATGAACCCAATGGCGAGAACCAGGATCCCCAGGATCCCAGGCTGCATGTAAAAGTTGTAGTTGAGCAACTCGTTGTACCAGTATCGGTTTGTCACTTCAATCTGTGGGATCGGGGAAAAAGAACGGCTGCTGATCTCCCTGGCCAGGATATTCATGTTGTAGTCGAGGATCACTCCATTCAGGTATGCCCACGAAAGCTGGGCATTCATCGCGTTTATCGCATTGGCTGAGGCCATCAGTTGCGTGGGGGTTCCCTTACCAATATCCTTTCCAAAACCTGCAGGGATCTGGAGGATCAGGTCACACTGATCCCGGTTCAGCAGTTCGTTGGCTTCGCGCTCCGGGAAGGTCGTGTGCCCGACCTTAAAAAAGGTCGATCCCACCAGCTTGCCGACCAGTTCCCTCGATTCTGTGGTCATGTCCTTATCGACGATGCAAAGCCTCACCTCCTTGATCTCGAAGGTCACCGCTGGGACCAGGATCAGCATCTGCACGATGGGGATGGCAAAAATGGCCCTGCCCAGAAATTTATCCCGGAAGATCTGGATAAACTCTTTTCGGATTAGATAGTAGATTGTTCGCATCGCTTGGTTCCCTTTTTTATTACTGAAGTCTGATGTTGAATTTCCGAATGCTCAGGACAATGGCGAAAAGCGTGAAGAGTACCAGGAACAGGGTTTCCTTCCAGATATACGAAAATCCAGTTCCTTTGATCATGACATTTTTGATGATGATGATGAAATAGCGGGGAGGCATGATGGCGCTGATCCAGTCGTAGATTTTCGGCATGTTCCCGATCGGATAAATGAATCCCGACAACAGGATGGCAGGTAGCATCATGCCCACCAGCGAGATAAAGATGGCCTGTTGCATGGTGTTGACTACCGAAGAGATCAGGATACCCAGCGACAGGCTCATGAGGATATAGAGCATGGTTTCTGCCAGCAGCAGGATGATGCTGCCTTTTACGGGCAAATCGAATACATAGCGCGAAAGCAGTAAAATGATGATCACATCGACAAACGAAAGGATGAAATAGGGTACGATCTTTCCCAGGATGATCTGGATTGGTTTCAGCGGTGAAACCAGCAAGGCCTCCATGGTCCCGAATTCCTTTTCGCGCGTGATGGTGATGGAGGTCATAAGGGCGCAGATCAGGATCATGATCAGGGTGATGACGCCGGGGACAAACATGTGCTGACTTTTCAGCGACGGGTTATAGAACATGCGCACTTCAGGCTGCACCAGCAGGGTTGCCGTCGTTCCGTTGGTTACCAGTTCACTGTTAAAATCGGCGATGATCGCCGAGATGTAATTGGTGGCCATGGTGGCCATATTGGGTTCCGATCCGTCGGTGATGATGTTTACGGTGGCTTTGCCATCGCTGATCAGCTTCCGGCTGAAGTCCTTCTCGAAGATTATTACCGCTTTGATCTTGTTCCCCCTGAGCGCCTGGTCGATTTCCTGATAGCTGTCAAGGTTTTCTCCCCGAAAGAAAAACCCGGAGGAGCAAATTTTATCTGTCAGTTTCACCGTCATTTCATCCCTGGAAAGATCTAAAAACGATACCGTTGCATTTTTCAGGTCGGTATTGACTACAAATCCAAACAACAGGATCAATGCCCCGGGGATGAGGAAGAGGATGATCATGGTCCGGACGTCCCTGAAAATGTGGAGGAACTCTTTTTTTACGAAAACAAGAAATCGTTTCATAGGCTAATTTTTTCCGGGGCGTGCGATGCTGATGAAAACCTCTTCAATCGATCCGGCCTGGTATTGCTTTTTCAGTCCGGCGGGGGTATCCAGGGCTTCGATCTTCCCTTCGTTCATGATGGATACACGGTCGCAGTATTCCGCTTCATCCATGTAATGGGTGGTCACAAAGACCGTGATGCCTCGTGCCGCCGTTTCGTAGATCATCTCCCAGAACTGGCGCCGTGTGATGGGGTCTACTCCGCCGGTCGGCTCATCCAGGAAGACGATCTTCGGTTCATGCAGGACGGCCACCGAGAAGGCCAGTTTTTGTTTTAGTCCCAGCGGAAGGGCTGCAATCAGCCGGTCGCCGTACTCTTCGAACTGGAGCCGTTCCAGCAGGCTCCTGGTCCGGTCGCGGATCAGTTGCTTTTTCATACCATAAATGCCCCCATAGAGCATGATGTTTTCCTTCACGGTCAGATCCTCGTAAAGGGAGAACTTCTGGCACATATACCCGATGTTTTTTTTGATCTGCTCAGGCTGCTTCCGGGCATCGAACCCGGCTACGATCACCTCACCCGAAGTGGGTTTCGACAGGCCCGAAAGGATCCTGATCGCCGTGGTTTTCCCTGCCCCGTTGGCTCCCAGGAATCCGAAGATCTCCCCTTTGTAAACCTCGAAGGTGAGGTTATCGTTGGCGATAAAGTTCCCGAACTTCTTAACGAGGTTGCGGACGGATATGACAGTGTTTTTCATAAGGTTCTATTGGACCCTTGAAGGGGAGGGGTCATTAATTCCAGAAACCGGTCCTCGATCCCGGCACGGGTCTCGCCGATGCTTACATCGGTGAAACCTGCCGCAGTCAGGTACCGGTAAAGAGTGTCGTCGTAGTGATCATCCCGGAAGGTGACGTGTACCGAGTCGCCGAACGGGTAGGCAGTGTCTGTCAGCGGAAACTCCCGCAATGCCCTGATCAGCTTGTATTTTTCCGACGACCGTACGCTGAAGAGTCTCCGGCTGAATCCATCGGTGATCCTTTCCGGCTGATCGACCGATAGGATCTTCCCCTCCTGGATGAGCGCCACCTTGTCGCACCGCATCGCTTCATCCATGTATGGGGTGGAAACAAGGATCGTGATGTGGTATTTCTTTAGTTTTTTCAGCATTTCCCAGAACTCTGCCCGCGATACGGCATCTACACCGGTGGTGGGTTCGTCAAGAACCAGCAGGGCCGGTTTATGGATCAGTGCGCACGAAAGGGCCAGCTTTTGTTTCATACCTCCCGAAAGCTTACCGGCCGGTCTTTTCCGGAAGGGTTCAATGTGGGCATAGATATCGGCGATCAGGTCATAGTTTTCCCTGACGGTGGTTCCAAACACAGTGGCGTAGAAATTCAGGTTCTCTTCAACCGTGAGATCCATGTAAAGACTAAACCGGCCGGGCATGTATCCGATGTTCTTTCGCAGTTCCCTGAACCCTTTTACGCAGTCAAGTCCTAAAATGGTGACCTCTCCCTCGTCGGGGAGCAGGAGGGTGGTGATGATCCTGAAGAGGGTGGTTTTGCCCGCTCCGTCGGGACCGATAAACCCGAATACCTCCCCCTCCCCGACGTCGAAGGAGATATCCTTCAGGGCGTTTACCTCGCCGAACGATTTGGATAAATGGCTGACCGAAATGATGGAGTTTGCCGTCATGGAATTAGTTTACGAAGTTTACCTCACCCGGCATCCCGATCTTGAGATAGCCGTCGTTTTTCACCAGCACCTTCACAGCATACACCAGGGTCACCCGTTCTTCCTTGGTCTGGACGATCTTTGGCGTAAATTCTGCCTGGGAAGAGATCCAGCTGATGGTTCCGTCATATTTTTTGTATTCGTTCGGGCCGGAATCGATCAATACCTCTGCTACCTGCCCGATTTTGATCTGCGACAACTGGGTTTCGCTGATGTAGATCCGGATGTACAGGTTGTCGAGATCGGCAATCTTATAGAGCGGCTTACCCTGGACGGTCATTTCGTAAGGTTCTGCGTACTTTGAAAGCACCGTGCCGCCCACCGGATTGACAATCCTGCACTTTCTCAATTGATCTTCTATCTGGGCCAGCTGGATTTCAACGGTTCCTCCCTGCTCGGTCAGCGTATTGGAGCTGGTGCTCAATATGCTTGTCTGGGCATCGATGCTGGCCTGGAGGACTTCGACCCTTGTGTTGGCATCATCGAGTTGTTTCTGCGAGGCTACTTCCCCTTTTACCAGGTTCCGGATCCGGTCCCGGTCGGAGATCGCGTTGGCCAATTGCCTTTGTAGCGATTCCAGTTGGGTCCGGATGTCGGGTCGGCCGCTAAGAATCGCTTTGCGGCTTTGCATTAGCTGGAGTTTGGTCAGGTAGAGCTGGGTGCTGTCAATATAGCCTACCAGTTGGCCAGGCTGCAGGATTTCGCCTTCGGTTACCGAGAAGGCAAGGATCTTTCCGTTTGCTTCTGCCGAAATCACCGTTTCAACCGCTTCAAAATTTCCTGCAGCGTCAAACTGTTGATTTCCGTTATGGCAGGAGGCCAGCAGCAGGACGATGGCTGAAAAGAATGTGAACCTGTATTTCATAATCTGATGGTTAATTGGTTTGAATTAATTTCCGGTTTTTGATTTATAGTTGTACAGGCTCAACAATAGTTGCACCTGATGCAACGCCTGGTTGCATTTTGCTTCGCTTTCCCTGTTCATGGCATTGATCAGGTCGTTCATCGAACAGACCCCGTTATCGTATTTCACCTGATAGGCGTTTTTGATCCTGGTTTTCAACAGCACGATTTCATCATCGTTCCGGATGATCTCTTTTTGCTTTTCAATTTCGGTTGAACCCTGTTTCAACTGAAGCGCATTGTTAAATAAAAAGGTCTCCTGCTGGTTGTGGATCTTGTCGGTTTTGATCTGGTTGAGCTTGTTGTTTTTCGAGAGTTTGTAGATGCCCGAAGTGTTCCACGACAGGCTTAGTCCTGCAATAGCCAGCGAATTCATGGTTTCGGTACCGAAGCTGATCCCGGGTTCTATCAGGATTCCCGCAGCCATGACCCCGAATTTAGGCATCACCGCCACCTTGTCGAAAGTGGAGGCGGCGTCGGCAAGCCGGAGCTGACTGGCATACAGATTCAGCTCTGGTCTCCGGTTTATCAGTGACTGCCAGGATTCCGTCGCAAGCGGTTTTTCAAGCCGGGTCGTTTCGTTCAGGGCGCTCCCGGTCATGAACGAGAGCATGTCTAAAAACCCCTTCCGGGTATAGATGAATTCAATCTTTTTTTGCTGAACATTCAGCAATTCCGCCTTCACCTCATCCACATCCGACTGATAGGCCAGGCCATATTCCGATGTCAGTCTGGCGCTGTTCAGGCTGCGGGTCAGATTCGCGACCAGGATGTCGAGCTGATCCAACTGGGCATCAATCACCAGGATCCCGAAGAAGAGCTGGTTGATCCGTTCGTGGATCTCATACATGGCTATATCGACCGACGCCTTGTCGACAGCGGCGCTTGCTTTGGCTACCTCCTTCTGGGTGTGGGTCGCTCCTCCGTCCCAGATGGTCTGGTTAAGTTGTCCGATCCCGATGAACTGAAAATCCTTTTTTTCCGGCGGCGGGCTGTTGGGCATCGTGATGGCCGGCAATCCGCTGATGATGTACGCGCCGATACCGGTGATGCTGAGTTGTGGCAACCAGGCCTTGTTGGCATTCGAAATCGTATACTCCTTCGACTGTTCGATCAGGCCGTACTGCCGGATCAGCGGGTAATTCCGTTCAGCCCGGGCATAACAGCTGTCGATGATAAGGGGGGGCATTATCTGCGCCTGTATCAATGAACCCTGGGCGATCAGGACACCGGTTACCAGTAGTTTCCACCAGACTCCTTTGATCCATTCCGGGTTACGTTCTCTTTTTCTCATCATGGTTCTTGGTTTTTGATTCATCTTCAGCAGTTGACAGGTGCATGTTTTGCAGGGCGCTGATCACAAAATCGGCCGCAAAGGTTTTCCGATCTTCCAGGAAATCGTCGAATTTCAGGTTTTGTTTGGCCAGGATTTCTTTCAACAATCCACGGGCGGCAAACGGGAAGACAGTGATGGCCACCAGGATGGTCATCACCTGCGGAATGTTCTCACGGGTGATATGGTATTTTTTAAGCTCCTCTTTGTGCTGGGTAAACAGGATCATCCAGAAGCTTTCGATATCGATGTTTGCCATGAATTGTTTGATCCTTGAAGGGTTCCTGTTGATCTCATTCAGCAGGAAAGCCGGAAGCCGGGGGTTTTTCTGAAGAAAGGAGATGTGTTCGCGGAAAAAGAATCTGATCTTGTCTTCGAACAACACATTGGCATCGAAAACGGGCGCGAACTTTTTCAGCATCTTCATGGCGATCATTTCGAATACGGCATTGAAGAGGCGGTCTTTCGAACGGTAGTAGTAATGAAGCAGCGATTTGTTCATTCCGGCGCGGTCGGCAATATCCTGCATCCGGGCTCCGTCCATCCCTTTTTCGATGAACACCTCGGTGGCGGCATCAAAAATTTTGTCTTCGGTTTGTTTGTCTTTTTCGGTCATCTTTTTGGTCATTTTGGTTTAACTACTTGTTTCAACCATTTAAATAAAATAAATAGTTTAACCAGGCGGTCAAAATTACATCAATTTTTTTTACCTGCAACAGACGGGTGAAAATTTTTTTCTTTCCCATGCCATTATATCAGAGAAAAAGTCCCGATGGATATCCTTCTGCTTGATTTGAATTCCTCATTCAGCCTGAAGACCTTCTTCAGTTCCCCGTTTGAAAGCACGTAGATCCATCTCTCGCCGGATGCCAGCGTGAGTCAGGTAAAGGCCTTCTTTGATCTGAGTAAGTCACCTAACGTGTAATTTTTTGACATTGCTGATCACAGGGATCCAGGAAAAGGAGCCTGAAAAAGAGCGAAATCCGGGATAATATCATGTCGGTATCAAAAAATAATAAAATCTTTTCGCCTAGAATCATTTTTAGTATCTTGCAGTACCAATTTGAACGCATGAAACTTATCCAAGTCACCAATGATGAAATCCGTCGGGAATTTTACGACGTAGCCCGTACCCTCTATAAAAATGATGCAAACTGGGTATGTCCCCTCGATGTGGAGATCGAATCCATTTTCGATCCCACCGATAACATTCTCTTTCACGGTGGAGAAGCCATCCGGTGGATCCTGCGTGATGAGGCCGGCAAGGCCATCGGACGGGTAGCTGCCTTTTTCAATCACGACAAAGCCGCTAAGAATGAACAACCCACGGGCGGACTTGGTTTTTTCGAGTGTATCCATGACCAGACGGCGGCTGACATCCTCTTTAATGCTTGTCGCGATTGGCTGAAAGAGAGAGGAATGGAAGCGATGGACGGCCCCATTACCTTCGGAGAGAACATCACCTACTGGGGGTTGCTGATCGACGGATTTACGCTGCCGGCCTACGGAATGCCCTACAACTTCCCTTACTACAACGAGCTCTTTGTGGGATATGGGTTTACCATCTATTTCGAGCAGTTTTCCTATGAAAAGGATCTGTCAGAGCCCTTCCCCGAAAGGCAGGTTAAATTTGCCATGCACATGAAAGAGAAGTTTCAGATGGAGCACTTCTCCTTCAGGAACAAAGAAAAATACCTTAACGACATCTGCACGGTCTACAATTCCGTATGGAAAGACTTTCACGAAGATTACACCCCGCTGGATTATGCTGAGATCGAGAAGGTACTGAAAAAGGCTAAACCCATCATCAATGAAAAGATGATCTGGTTTGTTTACGATCAG
This sequence comes from Bacteroidales bacterium, assembly GCA_016926765.1. Classification (GTDB taxonomy): domain Bacteria; phylum Bacteroidota; class Bacteroidia; order Bacteroidales; family FEN-979; genus QYOJ01. Next base: position 13,499 of record JAFGNY010000078.1, read on the forward strand.
GGGAAACCGGTGGCGATGGTCATCGTCTTCCCTGATGTAAATCAGATCCTGAAAAAACTGGGCAACGGCCAACTGACCTTCTGGAATAAACTAAAATTTCTTTACTATAAAAACACAGGGACTATCACCCGGGCAAGACAACTGATCACTGCCGTCATTCCCGAATACCAGCGCTCCGGGGTTACTGGTGTCCTCTTTCTGACCATGGTGGATGCCGTTAAAAAGGAGAAGATCAAAACACTCGACATGTCGTGGGTAGGCGATTACAACACTACCGTCAACAAGATTTACCGGCTGCTGGGTTTACCTGTTGTAAAGACCCATGCCACATTCCGCTACCTGTTCGACCGTACCAAAGAGCCACAGCGTTTTACAAATATTGAGACCGAAAAGGCAAAACGGCTGGAGGCAACAAAGGACGTAAGATGTAAAATAGAATAACGTAAAGGAGACGCTTATAAGATGGGCATTATTGTTCAAGGGTGGTGATGTTTTAATGAATGGGTATGACATCTATATAGGTATCTCCGGGAATATCAGGAGGCCTGATACGTTGAAAAAGCATTTCCGTAACAGGTCTCTTTTCCGCTACAATATGTATACTAGACACTTGATCTATGATCAGTTAATCAAACCTGTAGCCATGAAAATCCCAACAATCAAAACCAGCCGGTCGGCCGAACAAAATCAGGAACAGTTGAGTCCGTTTGAAATAAAAAACACCCTCATCAATCTGGCTAACCACCACACAAATAAAACCACCCATGCAACCCTCAATGCAGGAAGGGGAAATCCCAACTGGATCTCCACCATTCCCCGGGAAGCCTTTTTTACCCTCGGGTCGTTTGGCATACAGGAGTGCCGCCGGGTGCTGAAACACCGGGAGGGAATGGCCGGAATCCCTCAGCAAAAAGGAATTGCCAAACGGTTTAAAGCTTTTCTCAAGGAGAACAAGAAAGCTCCCGGTATCAAGCTACTATCACGTTTATATCGTTATGGAATCAAGGAACATGGCTTTGTTCCCGATGACTTTGTCCATGAACTGGCAGAAGGGGTTATCGGAGATCAGTATCCGGTTCCCGACCGGATGCTGAGGTTTCCCGAAATACTGGTTCATGACTATCTCTTGCAGGAGATGTGCGCGAACCATCCGCCAAAGGGAAAATTTGACCTTTTTGCCACCGAAGGCGGAACCGCCGCCATGTGCTACATTTTCGATTCCCTGATGCAGAACTTTCTGGTAAAACGGGGAGATAAGGTAGCTCTTTTTGTTCCGATCTTCACCCCCTACATCGAAATACCGGAACTCGACAGGTTTGATTTTGAAGTCATCCATATCACAGCAAGAGGAAAGTCTTCAGAAGGCTATCACGACTGGCGCTATCCCGACGAAGAGCTGGAAAAACTAAAAGATCCGTCCATCCGGATCGCTTATCTGGTCAACCCGAGCAATCCGCCATCGGTGGCGCTCAGCGACAAGGAGAGGCAAAAGATCATCGACATCATCCGGAACGACAACCCCAACCTGATGTTTATCACCGATGATGTTTACGGAACATTTGTCGATGGCTTCCGCTCGCTTATGGCCGAAATTCCTCAGAATACCTTGTGTGTTTACTCCTTCAGCAAGTATTTCGGGTGTACGGGCTGGCGACTGGGAGTGATCGCCCTGCACGAGGATAACATCTACGACAAGATGATCGGTGCTCTCCCGGATGCCGAAAAACAAGCCTTGCACCAGCGCTATCATTCCATTACCCTCGACCCCGACAAGCTGAGGTTCATCGACCGGATGGTAGCCGACAGCCGAATGGTCGCCCTGAACCACACCGCTGGATTGTCGTTGCCGCAGCAGATACAGATGATGCTCTTTGCCACCTTTTGCCTGTTTGACCATAAGAACGCCTATAAAGCATTGGCTCAGAAGATTATTCATCACCGGCTTGACCTGCTGTACGCCGGAATGAAACTCCCGCTTAAACCCAACCCTAACCGTGCAGGCTATTATGTTGAGTTGGATATCATGTTATGGGCAGAGAAAAACTACGGACCCGAGTTTGCCTCCTTCCTTCAGACGAACTTCGAACCCGTTGATATCGTTTTCCGCCTGGCCGAACTCGAATCCATCGTTCTGCTCAACGGTGGAGGCTTTGACGGCCCCGAATGGTCTATCCGCGTTTCCCTGGCAAACCTCGACGAAAAGTCATATACCACTATCGCCAAAGCGATTAAAATCATAGTGGGGGAGTACGTCGACGCCTGGAAAAAGGATGCCGGAAAAAAGAGGCCACCTAAAAACGGATAACCGCAACACGTTTTTTTAGCACTTCACACTCCGGATTTATCATTCAGAACCTGATACCTACCGGGCTTTTGAGTGCGGATCTTATCAATCAGGTCTTCCAGCCGGTCCTGAATTTCTCCACGGAAGTTTTCATCCATCAGGTGGGTCTGCATGAACGCCTGATCATCCCCCTTTTTCTCTTCCGGCAGCACGAGATCGATCGGGAAAGCACGGCAATGGGTGCATTTATCTCCCATGATATGTTCCACTTCCCTGAATACAAAGCCATGCCCGAATTTCTCATCCTTCCGGGCGTCGGTGCTTCCACAACAAGTTACAAATACCAGTTCCCGGATCCTCTCTTTGTATTTGTTCAGGAAACTCCGCAACGGAGGGATCAGCCGGCCCATCCAGATCGGGCCAACCAGGATCACCTTGTCATAACTTTCTGCTTTGTGCCTGATGGGTCTGATCCCCAGATGGATCTTCAACAGGAAGAGGAGGAACACATTTATCCACGGACGGATCCGTTCGATATCGGCAGAGAGGCCCCCGGCAACTTTATGGGCCAGAAAGCGGTTGCTGCCTTTCCGGGAATAATAAACGACAAGTGTACGCATGAACGATTGGGTTTGTTTATTTGTTTGAGATAAAATTCTGTTTCTTTTGCTTGCAGATTAGTTGCACCGCCCATTTTCCGGTCTGGGCAGCCGGCGGAAGCCCCCCGCCGGGAAAGAGCCACTGTCCGGCCATGTAAAAGTTCCGGAGCCGGGGCAAGGTCATCTTCAGCGATTTCATCATGTTCTCGCGGCTGGGCATGAACCCTTCGTATGCTCCGTCCTTTACGCCGGTATAGCGGACATCCGTCTTCGGGGTTGCCACATCTACGACTTCGATGTGCTCCCGGATGCCCGGGTAGATCTTCTCCAGGCAGGCGGTGGCATCCTCCCTGATCCGCTCCTTCTCCATACGGTAAGCTTCGCCTTCCAGCTCTTTCCAGAGGGCCCACGGACTTTCAAACCGCATCACCAGGGTGCTCCTCCCTTCCGGAGCCATGGTGTCGTCGTAGGAGTAGTTCATCAGGGAGTAACCAAAATTCAGCGGCGTCATCCCGATCTGTTGTCCGCGCATGAAATTCAGGATTATCGGCGCTTCTGAAGGAACCTCCCTACCGATCCCGAACGATACCTGAACGAGCGGGATAAACAACTCCCAGTTTTTGTAAGCATGTTCGATCTCTTTCGAGAGGTATCTGCCTTCCAGCATTCGGTAAATCGTTGAATAACCGTCGGCTGCGCTGATCACCCAACCGGCAGGGATCACCGTTCCGTCGGTTAGCCGCACACCTGTGGCCGTATGATCTTCCACGAGGATCCGGTCCACCCGTTTCCCGTATGAAATTTTTCCGCCCAGCTTTTTGAATCTCTTCACCATCCGCTGCGCCAGGGGGTAGGAGCCCCCTTTGACATACCCGGCGTTTTTTTGGTTGAACCATCCAAGCATAAAGAGAAAAGCCAGGGCAGAGAAATTGCGGTTGCCATAAAAAGCGTCAAAGGCCGAGCGGATCCGGGAACTTTTAAAGTTCAGCCTGGCAAAATACTCCGAGCAGGTTAGCCGGCCGTATTTCTGCACCACCCGGAACAGGGGAATCATCTTCGGCAGGATCCGCAGGTAATCGAGCGGACTACGAAGGGCAGGGGGGAGCGAAAAAGGTTCCAGCAATGCGCTTTTTCGCATGGTGTTGCACATCTTCCGGATGGGCCGTTCATCTTCAGGGGAGATCTCAAGTAGGTATTTTTCCCAACGTTCGATGTCGGTATAGATGATAAATTCATTGCCTTCGGCATCCACGATCCGGGAGTGAATGTCGTGATCGATGATCTCAGTCTGGTCATTCAGCACATGCGTCTCTTCCCAGATTTCGTGAAATGGTCCGCTTGCTGTTCCCACGAGCCAGTGCAGGCAGTAATCGAACCGGTACCCCTTCCGGTCCCAGGCCGTACATTGTCCGCCCGCCACCGTGTGCATCTCCAGAATTTCCGTATCGAATCCGTTCATGGCGGCATAGATACCGGCCGATAAACCAGCGACCCCACCTCCGATGATGACTATTTTTCCTTTGTCAGATGTCATGTTTCAAGTTTTTTGCGCAAAAGTATACACCGCCCTCCAAACGGGAAAATGTTTTTCGGATGAATGCAGGAAAAATCCCGGTAAACGGATTCAGATGGATAAACACCTTTGTCAGGAAATTTTCTACATTTGTCTTCGTTAACTAAAAATCCCTCATGTCGCACGGAAGATTTGACAACCCGGTGGTGGCCTCACTGGCCGGCTTTTTCGATCTGTTCAGGAAACAGGAACTGGCTTCACGGCTGACGGAGGCCGACCGGTTTTACGGCAAGAGCTGCCTCATTACGGGCGCCAATTCAGGACTGGGTTTTGCCCTGGCCGTGGAACTGGCCCGCCGCGGCACCCGGGTAATCATGGCCAACCGCAACCGAAGCCCGGAAGCCGTCGACCGGGCCCGGAAACTCAGCGGTTCCGATCGGATCACCTCCCGTTACGTCGACCTGAGCCGCATCGAAACCATCTATGCCTTTGTGGAGAGTCTTGCCGCAGAGAATCTTCATCCCGACGTGACGATCCTCAACGCCGGGGTAGCCCTCCCGGGGTCGCGGAAAACGGTCGACGGACAAGACGAGATGTTTCAGGTGAACTACCTCTCCAACGTGATCCTGACCCGGCTGATGCTGGACAAAGGGGTCATTCCGGCCGACGGGAGGGGGGATTCCCTTCCCCGGATCATCTTCATCTCTTCCGATTCCCACCAGGGTTCTTCGGCAATTGATTACGAAGAGTTCGGGAGATATTTTGAATACGGCGTCTCCAAAGGGATCCAGAACTACAGCTACTTCAAGCTGGTTCTGAATACCTATGCCGTGGAGTTGTCGCGCCGGCTGAATGCCGATGGGGTGAAGGTTGGGGTCAATGCGATTTGTCCGGGCCCCGTCCACACCAACATCACCCGGGCGGCTCCATTCGCCCTCCGCATGGTGCTGAACCTGATCTTCAAGGTGATCTTTCGCTCGCCGGAAAAGGCGGCGCTGCCGGTAGTTTACATGGCCATTTCACCCGATTTTGAAGGAAAAACTGGTGAGTACCTGCATATGTTCAAGCCCAAACGGATGGATCCAAAGGTGTATGAGCCGGAGGCGGGGGAAAAGTTATGGCGGGAGTCTGAAAAAATAGTGAAATGGTGAAATGTAAAATGCAAAATGCATATTACACGTTGCACCTGACATCTGACAATTGAAACCTGCAACCTGAAACCTGAAACTTTTCAGAAATTGTCAAGGATCATATATACCGTGTAGGAGAGGTAGAAGCCCAGTAAAATTGCTGCTTCCCATCGGTCGAGGTGTTTACGTTTGCCCGTAAGCATGGAAATAAAGAGAAAGAGGGTACCGGCTGAGAGGATGATCAGCTCGGTATTGAAGGCCGGACTGTAAGCGATGGGGCGGATCAGGGAGCTGACCGGGAGGATCAGCAGAAGGTTGAAAATGTTGGATCCGATCACGTTGCCGATCACGATGTCGCTTTTCTTTTTCAGGGCTGCCACGATGGCTGTGACCAGTTCGGGAAGGGAGGTCCCTGCGGCGATGATGGTCAGACCTATGATCTTTTCGCTGATACCCATGTAGGTGGCCAGTTCTACTCCATAATCTACTACCAGTTTTCCTCCGATAACCAGTCCGGCGAGACCGGCAATGATCAGTAGCCAGATCTTTCCGGTAGATTGGGTGGTGGGGAGTTTCTCTTTTTCCGGCTCGTTTTTCATCTGGGTGGCAACGTACCAGAGAAACCCTCCGAAGAGGGCCAGCAGGACCAACCCGTCCAGCCGGCTGACCGTTAGGGTGGCATCCGGGGAGAAAATATCGTTGGCCAGAACGAGGAACAACAGCGTAATCGCGAATGACATGGGAACTTCACGCCAGGCAGAGGTCGACTGGACCCGGATGGGGTAGATCAGGGCGGCCACGGCCAGGATGATGAAGAGGTTGAAGTTGTTGCTGCCGATGATGTTTCCCAGCACAATGTCGGCGTGGCCATCGAACGAAGCCACGGCGTTGACTACCAGTTCGGGCGCTGATGTTCCGAAAGCGACAATGGTGAGACCGATGGCCAGTTCTGAAATATTGTATTTCCGGGCCAGGGCTGAGGCGCCGGAAACCAGCCACTCGGCCCCGAAAATGAGCAGCGCAAATCCAACAAGGATCAGGAGGATGGTTAAGACAATAGGCATACTGTTCCGGTCTGCTGTGTGGTAGCGTCGGCAAAGATAGTGAAAGTGGGGAAATTTCAGCGGCTTCGGATCCAGTCGGGGACATAGTCGCGGTACCTCTCCTTCAACTCCCGTGGCAGGTTGCGGTAGGGGCCGATGCGTTTCCGGCAAAGGGGGGAGCCGCAGAGGCAATCCATCTCCCAGTCGTCGTCCATGATCATCGAATAGTCGAAGGTGATCTCCTCGTCTTTCGGAATGTCGCACATGGCCACCAGAAGTGTCTCTCCCCGGATGCCGGCATTGGGATCGCAGGAGTGGTTGGTGCGTACTTCCGGTTCGCGGGCGACCAGGTATTCATCGGTTCCTACGTTGAAGAGGTGATCGACCACTTCGGGGGGGAACTCGTCGAGGTTTTCGATGGTGACCCGGGGTCCGGTGAATTGGGAAATGACCTCATCCTTGCGGATGTCGCGGGCCGCGAAGATCCCCAGCCCTTTTTCGGGTGTTCGTTTGACAAAGATCGGTTTTTCCATGGAGAGAGGATTGGTTGCGGGGATAAAGATAATAAGATTTGGGATGGTCGTGAGCCGTGATGAAAGGATTCATTTAAAAATTCGACTATAGTCGAATTAAATTAGTATCTTTGCAAAAGAACGATTATAACCTAAAGAAAATGATTCCCAGAGAACGCTACTATAACAGAATCCGGCCCTTTATCAGGAAGCCGGTCATCAAGGTGATCACCGGGATTCGCAGATGCGGGAAAAGCACTTTCCTGAAACTGATCAGTCAGTCCCTGCAGCAAGAGGGAGTACCTGCAGATCAGATCCTTCTGATCAACAAGGATTCCCTTGCGTTTGATTTTATAAAAAATTACAGGGATCTGGATCACTATGTGAAGGAAAGCCTCCTGGAAACCTCCGGGAAGGCCTATCTTTTTATCGATGAGATCCAGGAGATTGACGGATGGGAGAAAGCGGTAGCCGGATTTCTGACTGATCAGACCGCCGACCTGTACATCACCGGATCCAATTCCACGATGCTCTCTTCGGATCTAGCCACGTACATATCCGGAAGATACATTGAGTTTCCCATGTATCCATTGGTATTTTCCGAGTTTCTGAAGTTCCGGAAGGCAAAGGATCCGGGAAAAAGGGAGGAGGAATTCAGCTTGTTCATGAAATATGGAGGTTTCCCGGGCATTCATCACATGGAAAACGATGATGAGGTCATCCGGCAATATATTTCAGCCTTATACCATACGATTCTGCTGAAAGATGTAGTTTCCAGAAATGCCATCCGGGATATCCCCCTGTTGGAAAAAGTTTCGAGATTCACGGCCAACAACTGCGGAAACATCACCTCTTCCAAACGAATTGCCGATTACCTTAAATCGCAAAAACTAAGCGGATCGGTTGATACCATCCTGAATTACCTGGGCATGCTCTCTTCGGCCTACCTGTTTTTTAAGGTAAACCGGTTCGACATCAAAGGGAAACGTCTTTTGGAGATCCATGAGAAATACTATCCCGGCGACATCGGATTAAAGAATCTTCTGACCGGGTTCCAGCCGGAAGCGATATCCGGTCAATTGGAAAACATTGTTTATCTCGAGCTTCTCTCACGAGGCTATTCGGTTGACATCGGGAAGCTTTACGATACAGAAGTCGATTTTATTGCTAAACGTGGAGATCAGCAGACATACATCCAGGTGGCATATCTGCTGGCTGACCAAAGGACCATTGACCGGGAATTCGGCAGTCTGGAAAAAATACCCGATAACCATCCAAAACTGGTCTTATCCATGGATCGTTTACCCATGGGAGAGCGGAATGGCATTCAATGGAAATACCTGATCGATTTCCTGTTGGAACAAGAATAGTTACCCTGGTTACCGGTTCGGTGAAAGGGGGGAATGTGTCTATGGTTTTTGGTTTTTCGTCATTGGAAGCCCCAGATACCGGGGAATCCGTTGTTTGAACAGCCGGTATTCTTCCCCGTACTTTTCCGCCAAGAAAGCCTCCTCCTTTTTAACCGAATAGAGGATCGTCAACATCCACAGGAAAAAAAACAAAACAAACAGGGCGTAGGGCAGCGAAAAGGAATATCCCATAAGGCATAATCCCAGCAGGAGCATAAACCCGCCAACGTACATCGGGTTGCGCGAATAGCGGTAAATACCGCGGGTATTGACTTTTTCAGGCTGATCGGAGAAGGAGTGCATAGCGGATATATTAAGAGCAATTCCCAACAGGAATAGGGATACTCCTACCCACAGCAATATTCCGGACCTGA
>JAFGNY010000079.1 GCA_016926765.1 Bacteroidales bacterium
CGATGTCACCACGGCTGACCATGCTGATGTCTTCTCAGGGAAGGAGTTGTTCCTTCCGCTCTCTAACTTACCGCCTCTTGATGGAAACCGTTTTTATTTTCATGAAATAGAAGGTTTTCAGGTCATTGATGAGGGTTTCGGAGAACTTGGACACATTGAATCCATTCTTGAACTTCCCCAACAAGCCCTGTTTCAGATCCGTTATCAGAAGAAAGAGATCCTCATCCCGGTGGTCGACGAGGTAATTGTAAAGGTCGACCGAAGCAACCGTACCCTGCGTATCCATGCTCCGGAAGGATTGATTGAACTATATATCACGTAAAGATGGCCTTCCGTTTTCAGCAATTTACAGTTGAAGATACCCGCAGTACCATGAAGGTCGGGACAGATGCCTTGCTGCTGGGCGCTCTGACCAACCCGGAACAAGCTTCCCGAATTTTGGACATTGGAACAGGATGCGGGGTGCTGGCTCTCATGATGGCACAAAAGTCGAAAGCAATCATTGATGCCATTGAGATGGATGAAGATTCTGTAACAGAGGCCTCTGAAAATTTTGATAAAAGCCCATGGAACAACCGGTTAGCCTGTTTTGGTATCTCTCTGCAGCTAGTTGAATTCCTGACAGACCACCGTTACAACCTGATCATCTCCAACCCTCCTTTTTTTAAAAATTCATTGAAACCGCCGGGAGAAAAAAAGAGGCTGGCAAAACATGATCGGTCCCTTTCCATAGATGAACTTTTAAATGCTGTTTCAACCCTGCTGAATAAACATGGCAGGTTCTCGTTCATCATACCGGCCGACCGTTGGGATGAAACCAGGAAACTGGCCGGGATATACCAACTCTACCCCCTGAAACTTGTCCGGATCTACCCTTATCCTGGCGGAAAAGCTACCCGTATTGTAGCTGAACTCACTCCAGAGAAGCCTGACCACATCGATGAATCCGAACTGACCATCCTGAATGAGGAACGAAAATTCTCGCAGGAATACCTGGATGCAACAAAAGAATTTCATTACTTTTAGCAAAAAAAGGATGAAGTTCAAATGCACGATCTGACGCTTCACATCATTACGGTATTTATGGGGTTCTTTGCCATCATGAATCCCCTGGGAAATCTCTCCATCTTTCTGAGCATGGTAGAGGGGATGGATCCCCGGCTGCAGCGACAGATTGCTTTCAAAGCCTCTCTCACTGCCTTTACCATCGTGACGGTCTTTTGTGTTTTCGGCCATTTCATTTTCAAACTCTTCGGGATCACACTGCCTGCCTTTGAAATTGCCGGAGGAATTATCGTGTTTTTCATCGGGTACCAACTTCTGAATGCGAAGACAAATACCCTCCATCGTGATCCAAACATCTCCCCTGAACAAATTCAGAAACAAGCCAATGACCTGGCCATTGCACCACTTGGGATTCCTCTGATGGCCGGACCGGGGACAATTTCTGCAGCAATGAACTTCGTTGGAGCCGAAAAAAGTATCTGGAATGTGCTCCTCGTGGTGGGAGTGTTTTTATTCATGTGTGTGCTGACATACATTGTCTTCATATCAGGGAAGAAACTGACCAGCAAACTCGATCCGGGCATTATCAAGGCCATCTCCCGGATCATGGGGCTGATCCTGACTATTATCGCAGTTCAGATGGTGATCTCAGGCGTTTATGGGGCAATCCATCTTTTTCCATAATCAACCTCGTTATGAAGTCAGGTGTCTCCTCCCTCTTTCTTACCCTTTACCTCGTGCTCTTCCTCACCGCCTGCAGTCATGTGAAGACCGACTATTATCCGAATGGAACGGTTCGTTCCGAAATCACCATACAAGGAGGCCATTACAATGGTCCTGCTGTCTTTTATTATGAAGACGGGATCCCGATGGTGGAGTGTGACTATGTGAATGATAGTCTGGAAGGGCTGATGACCCGTTACCATGAAAACGGAGTAAAAAAAGAAATCCTCTATTATAAAAGGAACAAACCCGACAGTATCTTTAAAAAGTGGAATGCACAGGGACAATTGCTGGTGGAATCATGGTATCACGAGGGCCTTTTCAACGGAAACTACAAGGATTATTACGATAATGGTCAGATAAAAAGCAGCGGACAGTACCTGGACGGACAGCCTGTTGGATTCTGGCTCTTTTACGATCAGAACGGATACCTTTTTAAAACGGAAAATTATTGAAAAATCGTACGAATCTTCGAAAAAACCATTGTCAATAGAGAGAAACCATGTAATTTTGCATTCTATTTGTTAATAAATTCACAAACGATAGAAGCCTTATAACAATCATTAAAATCGACGAAAATGAATATCGAAAAGATCATGCACGACCTGGAAAAGAAGAATCCGGGGGAAGTTGAATATCTTCAAGCTGTCAGAGAGGTATTGGAATCAATTGAGGATGTTTACAACGAAAATCCTCAGTTTGAGACAGGTAATATCATCGACCGGATCGTTGAACCCGACCGGATCTTTACCTTTAAAGTGAGCTGGGTTGACGACAATGGAAAAGTGCAGGTAAACCGGGGTTACCGTATCCAATTCAACAACGCGATTGGACCCTATAAAGGGGGATTGAGATTTCACCCCAGTGTCAACCTGAGCATCCTGAAATTTCTGGGATTCGAGCAAATCTTTAAAAACAGCTTGACTACCTTGCCGATGGGCGGAGCAAAAGGAGGATCTGATTTTGATCCCAAAGGAAAATCAAATGGCGAAATTATGCGGTTCTGTCAGGGATTTATGATGGAATTATGGAGAATCATTGGCCCCGAAACGGATGTTCCGGCCGGTGATATTGGTGTAGGTGGCAGAGAGATCGGGTTCCTCTATGGGATGTATAAAAAGCTGGCCCGGGAAAATTCAGGCGTCCTTACCGGAAAAGGACTGAACTGGGGTGGTAGTCTGATCCGTCCCGAAGCTACAGGCTTTGGCGCAGTCTATTTTGCTAATGAAATGCTTAAAACAAAAGGCGAATCGTTTGCAGGCAAGGTTGTTGCTCTTTCCGGTTTCGGGAATGTTGCCTGGGGAGCTGCCCTGAAAGCGACCGAACTGGGAGCCAAGGTGGTAACAATCTCCGGTCCGGATGGCTACGTTTATGATCCCGATGGGATTTCAGGTGAAAAAATTGAATACCTGCTTGAACTGAGAGCCTCTAACCAGGATATCGTAAAACCCTATACCTATGAATTTCCCTCTGCCCAGTTCCACCAGGGGAAACATCCGTGGGAGGTAAAATGCGATATTGCATTGCCCTGTGCCACACAGAATGAACTCAATAAAGAAGATGCCCAGCACCTGATCAACAACGGCGTTCTCTGTATAGCTGAAGGAGCCAATATGCCCTGTACACCCGAAGCCGTAGAACTCTTCATTGAAAATAAAATTCTCTTTGCTCCCGGGAAAGCAGTCAATGCAGGTGGTGTTGCCACTTCCGGACTTGAGATGTCGCAGAACTCAATGAAACTCAGCTGGCCACTGTCTGAAGTGGATAACCGCCTCCATCATATCATGAGCAGCATTCATGAGCAGTGCATGAAACATGGAACGGATAGTGAGGGGTATACCAACTACGTCAAAGGAGCTAATGTTGCCGGGTTCCTTAAAGTTGCCAACGCAATGCTCGATCAGGGAGTTCTCTGATGTCGTTTGTCTCTCCCTTTTTTCTCTACGGCCTCTTTGCACTGGCAATCCCTGTCATTATTCACCTGATCAATTTCAGGCGATACAAAAAGGTATGGTTCACCAATGTCAGGTTTTTATCGGAGATCAAACAGGAGAGACAAAGAAGATCCCAGCTACGGCAGTGGATCCTTCTTGCGATCAGGTTACTTGCTATCACCTCCCTGGTTATCGCATTTGCCCAGCCTTATCTCCCATCCTCCCTGCGGTCAGATAAACAACAACAACAGGGTGTATGCATTTTCGTAGACAATTCATTCAGCATGGATGCCATCGGGAATGGAGGGAAACTCATTGAGACAGCAAAAGAAAAAGCCAGGGAGGTTGCTTCCGCCTATAAACCCTCCGACAAATTCCAGCTCCTTACCAATGATTTTGAAGGAGTCCACCAGCATTTTGTTTCACGTGATGAATTTCTGAAGTTATTGCAGGAGGTTCGAATCTCCCCGGCATCCAGAAAACTTTCCGATGTGGTGGGAAGAGAGAAAGACCTTCTGGATGCCAATCCGGGACTTGCCAGGAATATCTTCCTGATCTCGGATTTTCAGGAGGCGACAAGTGACTTCAATCAGCTTGAACCCGACACCATTACCTCCTATTTCATCATACCCCTTACAGCCAATCAAACCGGGAATCTCTATATCGATACGGTATTTTTTGAATCCGTTGTTCAACAACCCGACCAACTCTCCTTCCTGCATGTCCGTGTTAAAAATACAGGCTCTTCACGGTTGGAAAAAATCCCGGTAAAACTGGTGATCAACAGCAGACAAAAAGCATTGGCCAGTGCTGAAGCAGATCCGGGTTCAGAGACAGAACTTATTCTTCCCTTTACAAATGAATCAGGCGGAATTCAGTCGGGATACATTGAAATTCCTGATTATCCGATTGTGTATGACGATAAATGCTACTTCAGCTATCCTCTCATAACCACAATTTCTGTCCTTTCTATCAACGGGGCTGAGGAGAACCCTTATCTGAATGCCCTTTTGGGGACTGATTCCATATTTCGTTTTGTTAATGCCAGCGTCAACCACCTGAATTACTCTTCATTCTCCTCCTTTTCACTGATCATCCTGAACCAGGTCCATCCTATCTCATCCGGACTGGCTCAGGAACTGAACCGGTTTGTTGTCAATGGAGGGTCTCTCCTGACTATTCTGCCTAAAGATCTGGAGCCTTCACAATATAAAGAGATGATGACCCTCCCCGGGATACCGGAAATTGAGAATGCGGATACAGGCCGTCTTCGCGTATCTAACGTGATGGTTGAAAGCCAGGTCTATCAGGATGTGTTTGAACCGAATTCATTAGGACAAATTGAACTGCCCGGTAATGCCGACCTCCCGGTTGTTAATTATCACTACCCGATTAAGCTGACAACTACATCAAACCTGGAACCTCTGCTGATCCTGCAAAACGGAGATATCCTGCTATGCCGGAAACCCTTCGGCAAAGGGAAAATCTATCTGCTGACCACTCCCTTAGATCTCACCTGTTCCAGTTTCCCGGCCCACCTGCTGTTTGTTCCTACCTTGTATAAAATAGCCCTGCTGAGCCAACCAGGATCCAACCTCTACTATTTTACTGCCACCAACGATCCCATTGAGGTTCCCTCAGATACCCTGCAGGGTGAACAGATCTTCAAGATCCTGAAAGATGACGCTTCCATAGAAATTATCCCGGAAATGCGGTTTGTGGATGGGAGAATGCTTCTTTACCCCTACGATCAGGTAAGGGAGGCCGGTCTCTACTCCATCCTTTTCGAAGACAAACCCTTATCGGGGCTGGCATTTAACTATCCAAGAACGGAATCGGACCTCCACTGCATCCATTCTGAATCCATCCACGAAATCCTTGAACAAAAAGAGATCCGCTCAGCCATCCTTCTGCCAGCCGGTTCGCCATCAATGGCAAAAGAGATCCGTGAAGCCGAACAAGGAAAACCACTATGGAAACTTTTCCTTCTGCTTGCCCTGCTTTTTCTCGGGGCAGAAATAGCCCTAATCCGGTTCTTTCCGAAACATTAGTGTCAAAAAAACGTACACCAGTGTCAAAATATTTGACACTGGAATAACAATTTTTTGAAACAAATTTCTGTATACTTCTGATATACAGATGATTGTGTTTTTGGCACACTATTTGCATTACCTGTGACAAAGGGAAGTACATAAAATTAAAAACATAAAAATATTCGCCATGAAAACGTTAAGCATCATCAACCTCCACAAAGCTGAAATCAAAAAAAATCAATTAGCTAAAATCAAAGGTGGTATTGAGATCCGTTGCTTTTGCTCAGTTTCCAATCCTTTCCTCTCCACAAAACAACAAGGCGGAACTGTTCATCTTTGCAATTGCGAAAATTCGACTTCATCTGAATCAGGCGTTTACAACTCAACTCCAAAATAACAACTGAAAAGTGTTATCTTTGCCTGTATCTGAAAGGGTACAGTGATAACATTATGTTAAAAGGCTGATGAAAAATGCGGTCTTCTTCACATCCGGCAAAGGTAACCGATATCTGTACAGCCCGTACAGAAACCAGTTGTTGCTCTGTCACCCGTTAATTGGGTACTTCTCCTCCTTAGACAAAAAAAAAACGAACCTTGTCCATTGGTTGTCTTCGGTCAGAAAGAACGGGTCTTATACCCTTGAAGGCGTCGGCACATTCTCTTCAGACGAAGCCAGCTACCAGTTGGAAAAATACCGGTTTCTGAAACGAAACGGATTTTTTAAACCGGCCAAAACAATCAATATTGAGGGGAGACTGAAGGTATCTGATGTCAGGAAGAACATCTCCAGTGTCAAACAGATCATCTTTGAGGTGACAGAAGATTGCAATCTTCAGTGTACCTACTGTACCTACAGTAAATATTATATCAATAAAGGAAGACACGACAGGTATTTGTCGTTCGAACAGGTGAGGCTCAGCCTTGCCAAACTCATAGCCAAACGCACGCCATCCCCTGACAACCATCTCATCCTTAGCTTCTACGGAGGAGAACCACTCAAAAACTTTCCCTTTATCAAGGCTGTGGTTGATTTTACCAAAACATACCCCAGGGAACAGATTTCCTTTACCTATTCCCTTTCCAGCAATGGGCTCCTGTTAAAAAAATATATCGGATTTTTAGTCGAACATGCCTTCGAACTCTCTGTAAGCCTTGACGGGGATGAAGTTGCCAATTCCTTCCGGATAACGAAAAACAACAAGCCATCGTTTGGCATCATCACAAAGAACCTTGACTATATCAGGGCTACATACCCCGACTATTTTGAAAAGCGCGTCAGTTTCCTAACTGTTCTCCACAACCGGAATTCCTTTAAATCGGCCTATGAATTCTTTCAGGACCGGTATGGGAAAGTCCCCCAGATGTCGGATGTCAATCCAATCAATCTCAACCCGTTGCATGAAAAAGAGTTCAAAGAGAAGCTGCAATCCCGCCCGATAACTCAAGAGGAAGAAAAAGAAGCCATCGCGGAAATGGAAGAGAAACATCCTAAAGTGAGAGAACTGGCTAAGCTCTCAGAGTATTATTCCGGATTTGTCTTCAAAAATTACCTGGAGATGATCTCTCCCCGCTACGGAAAAGTCGGGGCAAAAAAATTTATCCCGACGGCTACCTGCACTCCGTTCTCCATCCGGAGCTATTTTTCAGCTGACGGGACAGTTCTCCCCTGCGAACATATC
>JAFGNY010000008.1 GCA_016926765.1 Bacteroidales bacterium
CCTACCGACCTGGGCGGATTCCTGATCCAGCAGTTTCACAATGTATCCGTACCAGTGAAAGATGCACAAGAGATCCTGGTTCGTGAAAGCCGGCAATATCTTTCCCTCTCCACCCGTCACCTTCTGGAACAGGCTTCCGGATTGAAAGGATTTACCGGTTTTTTGATCCGCGGAAGCCGGGAAACGCTGGCACGGAATACGCTGTCGCTGCGAAACCAGGCTAACCGGTTGTTGAGAAGACATCTGGACCTGATCGAAGAGGATATGCCGCGTATCCGCAGAGCAGGTTCCATCCTGTTACAGGAACGTAACACCCTTTTGGGCTCCATGATCCGCCAGGTGGAATTGCTGGATCCCATACGTATCCTTGCCCGCGGTTACTCCATCACCCGCATCGGAGGAAAAGTGATTCGCGATGCCCAAGAGGTGAAACAAAACGACATCCTGGAAACCACCGTTTATGATGGAAGAATCATCAGCACAGTAAAAAAATCAAAAAGATCAGGAAATCATGAGTGAAAAAAAGATCACCTACAGTGAAGCCTACAGCGAACTTCAGGAGCTGGTGAGCGAAATCGAAGCCGGAGAGATCTCAGTGGATGAACTCTCGGGCAAAGTGAAACGGGCTGCCCTGCTGATCCGGATCTGCAAAGAAAAACTTACCTCCACCCAGGAGGATGTCAATCAGATACTGAAAGAGCTGGAGGGAGAGGAGGGGAATTGAGAAGTAATTTTTATAATTTGCATAAAATTTACCACCATGAGAACAAAAAGTATCCTGAGCGGTATTTCCGCTGCGTTTCTATTTACGCTAATTTCATCGCTCTCTTTTTGCCAAAAAAATTACCTGCCAGGCTATATTATCATGTTGACAGGCGATACAGTCAAAGGAACTCTTGATTACCGTAACTGGGAGAGAAACCCCAGAAAAATAGCTTTCCTGGCTTCCGGTTCATCCGAAACCGCTGAGTACTCACCGGCAACAATCACAGGGTTTGGAGTCCTCGATGAAATCTACATAAGTGCTGTGATTGAAACCGAAGTCAGTTCAGATAAGACCGGCGACCTGACCTTCGATCCCACCCTCAATATGGTTGTTGATTCCGGGTTTCTTCAGGTTCTCGTCAGAGGGGATAAAAGCCTTTACCTGTTCAGGAATAAACTGGGGAAAGAGCAATTCTACATCGGTCAGGATTCAGCAATGGAGCTGCTTGTTTATAAGAAATATCTTAAATCACAGAATGGGCAATCGAGCATCGTTGAAAACAAAAAATACATCGGCCAGTTAACCCTGTACCTCAGCGATTGTCAGTCTATCAGCCAAAAACTTCAGAATACCAACTACCAGCAGAACAGCCTGGAGAAATTGTTCCTCACCTATTATGATGACAAGCATTCATCTCCCTCATTTTACAAGAAACCAGAAAATCTTATCCTTGCATTCGGGATCAAAGCCGGGGCATCCTATACTAAGCTTACATTTCACAGCGCCAATTTCATTTATCTGGTCGAAGCTTCCTACAAACCGTCGTACAATTTTACCTGCGGAGTGAATATGGATGTGATCCTGACCAGAAACAACAGGAAATGGTCTATTTGTAATGAACTTCTGTTCACACATTACGGGGTTGAGGGGGAATACACCGATTATACCAACGAAAATAAATATACAATTTATTCTTCCCGGCTGGGCTATATGTACCTCAAATTAAATAACCTGATCCGATTCAAATTGCCCGTCGGAAAGGTTTTTTTATATGCCAACGCAGGGATCTCAAATGGATTTGCCTTTGTAGAACGCAACGAAATGACCGTTACTTCCAAACTCTATGACCAGGAGAGAGTTGAACAAAAAAAAGCGCTTGACGATACCCGAAAGTACGAAGTCGGATTTCTGGGGGGATTAGGCGCCGGAATCGGCAGGTTCTCTTTTGAAGCCAGGTATGAATACGCAACCGGCATGTCGCCATATAACAACTTACGATCTAATGTCGATCGGATTTACCTGTTTCTCGGATTCCGGTTCTGATCGCTCCTCTTGTTTTTTCGTGCAATAAACCACACCAGGAATCCCACAATACTGATCTCCAGCGTAAAAAGACCGACCAGCGGAACAACCAGGATATACCAGGGGCCCAACAACGGTTCAAAGATCCTTGCTGTATGAAATTCCAATGCAGTGTTCCAGAGCGAGATCGGGGATTTCTTTTTAATCTCATCAGGCATCAAAGGGATGCGGCTACTGCCCTTCAACGGGATCGCACCGGCCTGGTAATCAAAGAGGATCTCGCTGGTGACCGGTAACTGGTGACCGGTGGCAATCAAAGGCTTGCTTCCATCTGCCAACTGCCCACTGCCAACTGCCCACTGAACATACCCCGCCACGGAGAGTTCTCCGAAAGGAGCTCCTCTTCCTCCGGATGGCCGGTAAGGCATTTTGGTGAGTAGTCGGTGATCACCCCGGGTTCAGGTTCCCAGAGGAAAATTCCACTGAAAGAGCCAACTATAAATCGCGTGGAATCGATCTGCCTGAAGAGGTTGATCCCCATCACGCTGACAGGGGGTTGCACGGGAAAGGGTTTCAACCGGGTGGTGAATTGTTCATCGGTGTAATAGATCCCTTCGGAAGAGGCCACCAGCCATCGGCGGGAGGCTTTGTCATAGAGAAGGTCACGAAAGCGGTCGAACCATGGATTGGGATCATCCAGCTCGGTGAACGGGATTTTTCCCACACGCGCATTGGCGATCGGAATTAACAGCGGTGGCCTGAGAAACATTCCTGTGAGAGTCGTAAGAACCAACAAAAGAATTGCCCACGATCCTATGCTGTTGTGCCAACGCAATGTGGTGCGGTTAATCCGTTTCAGCCGGCTTCGCCTGAAGTCATCTCGGAGTTGCTTCAGCCGATAAGGCAGAAAGAAATAGATCAACCCGGTGATACAGAGAAGGATGAAGACGACTCCAATGGCATCTACAATCAGTTTTCCCGCCAACCCATAGATCTCACCGCTGTGGATAACCCAAAGAGTTCTGAACAGGCCTGTATTCCCATCGTCATCGGTTGCGGACGGAACCCGCACGACCGAGAATGCATATCCTGTTCCGGCATCTGGGGATTTACTTCCATCATACCGAACAGAAAGTTCCCGGTGGTTACGTGAGGCCTGAATGGTATCATGAATCCTGTTTACCAGCAGGTGTGAGCGGGTCATCACTACCAGAGAATCACCTTTGGCCAGCACCTTCACGATCCGCTCCTCCTTTACCGGAAGGTTCACGTTGATCCAAAGCCTCTCTTCCTGATCAAATCGGTATAAACCAAAAAGGGTCCCGGCGTGGATACCCGTTGCCGGATCGATCGACACCGATGTGATTTTCCGGTTATCGATCCCATTCGGGAAGCCGGCATTGAGATCGGAAAACCCACTGAAGGACTTGTCGGTAAGCCAGATACCAACATTTCCGAATATCAGCAGGCTGTCGGTTCCCCAGGGTACGCCTCTGCGGATGGCTGCGAGGTTCCAGTTGTCATAGCGGTATCCTTTGGGAAGCAGTTTCCGGCTGACATCGATCCCCG
>JAFGNY010000080.1 GCA_016926765.1 Bacteroidales bacterium
ATCTTACCATCCGCTCCTTCACACGGGAAGAGACTACCTTCCTGAAAGGAGTTGCGATTCTTCTTATCGCACTGCATAACTATTACCGCTGGATCCTTCCAATCACGGGAGAGAATGAGTTCTGGTTCAGCCCTCTGGCGATAAATAAAAGCTGGATCATCCTGAGGAGCAACCCCCTGGAGTTTTTTCATGTCTTTTTCAACTTTCTGGGGCATTATGGCGTCCAGGCCTTTATTGTGGTCAGCGCTTACGGGCTCACCCTCTCTTACCAAAAAGCTCGTCCGGCTTACGGGAAGTTCGTGTTGCACCGTTTCAACAAGCTCTATCCTTCCCTGATCCTGGCCGGTATTTGCTTTATCATTTTTACGCTGTTTACCACGGGGAATCTCATCGGGATGAATTCCCTGAAGGACCTGGGTATCCAGTTTACCCTGTTTGCCAACCTGGTCCCCGGGAAGGCGATGGTCATCACCGGTCCATGGTGGTTTTACTCTTTCATCTTCCAGTTTTACCTGGTATTTCCCCTGATGCTATGGATTCACCGGAAAGCAGGTTGGATGGGACTGGTGGGTATGGTCATTGCCGGTTATCTCTTCACCATTCTCCTGTACCGGCCCATGAATCAGGTCGATCTGAATCCTTATATGACCTTTATGGGCCATTTGCCCGAACTTTGTCTCGGAATCTTTCTTGCCTCACGCGATAAGATCAAACTTCCCTGGTGGCTCTTTGTGCTGGCGCTGATGGTCTTCATTGGTGGGAATATCTACCAGTGGCTCTGGCCCTTTGCCAACCTGGCGGTAGCTCTCCTCCTGGTGGTGGCGATCCAGGGAATGATCAGGATCAAGGCACGGATCAAAGGATTTTATACCCTCGTCTCTTCCGTGGGGGTGATCTCGATGTATCTCTTTGCCGTTCACGGGATCCTGCGTTTCCCTTTTCTTGGGCTGGCCAATGCTCTGGGAAACTCGGCTACCTCCCTGCTGATCGGGATCCTTTTTGTGGTGGTTGCCTGCGGGGTAGCCCTGCTTCTAATGCATACCGAGTCGGCTGCACGGAAATGGGTTATAGTAAAAGGGGATCAAAAGCGGACTGCACTCCGGCTGCTGGTGCTGGTTTTCCTGGTTGTTGGCGGGTTTGCCCTCCTCTTTGTCAGGGAGTACCGCAGGCAGGCCGACGCAGTGCAACGGAAAGAGGTAGTAGCTTTTCAAGGAATTCGGGATTTCGAGGCTCCGATACCCGGTCGATGGGATTTGCTGACGGATTCCCTCGCGATGTCGGGTGAGAGAAGCCTGATACTGGATAACAACCGGGCCTTTTCTGCCGGTTTTATGGTCTACTTCGACTCGATTGACCTGACCGGTATCTTTGAACTGGAGATTACCTCCTGGCTCTATACCACTGATCCGGCAACCAGCCTGCACCTGGTGATGGAGATCTGGGACAAACCCAGCGGGATCCAGGTGGAGTGGCAGTCGGAATACATCCGGCCAAATACCTACCAAACGGATGAATGGTTCCAGAAGAGATTCGTCTATCAAATTCCTGCCGAATTCCGCCGGTCAAATTATTATGTCAGGGTTTATGCCTGGAAGCCTTCCCAGGGGACATGGTACCTGGATGATCTCACCCTTCGGATCAAAGCAAAGAGGGAATCCCCCTGAATCACCTCTGGGGGATTTAGGGGTCACCCGTTCTTTGAGATCTGCTGCAGTAGGGGAAGGTTGAGGATTTGAATCTGCCGGTCGTTCAGCGAGATAATCCCCTCTTCATGAAATTTGGTGAGTACACGGGTAGTGCTCTCCCTCGAAATTCCGATCATCTCAGAGAGCTCATGACGGGTGAAAGGGATTTCAAACTCTTTCGATTCATAGATGATTGTCGAGAAATAGAGGATGGCATCGGCAATTCGGCCATAGGTCTTTTTCTGCGACTGCTTCATGAAACGGTTGAAATTGTTAAGGTTATCACAGGCAACAGAAACCAGAATCTCATAACTGAATGCCCCATTCTGCTTGATTAACTGGTGAAATACCGAGAGATCATAATAACAAATGGTGATATCTTCCAGTGCAGCATAGGAGTACCGATGGATCCTGTCTCCAAAAAAAGATGAAAGACCAAGGAAGCTAAATTTTTTTATGATCTGAAGTATCTGTTCCTTATCATGATCCCCTTTGATAAATTCTTTAACAAGACCTGATTTCAGGTAAACGATATGTGAAGTTGGGGCACCCTCATGGATCAGGATATCTCCTTTACGGAAAGAGGCTTCATGCTTGCTTCTGTTGATCAGGTTGAGTTCTTCCTCTTTCAGGGCTGTCATGGCAGAATGTTTTAACTGGCAGTCGCGGCAAAGAGGGTAATTGATTTCTGTGTCAGGAAGCATGGAAAATTTCTGAGCGAAAGATGAATTCTTCGGACAAAGTTGCAAAAAAAAATCCATTGCATGTGATTTGTACCTCCCTCTTTGTAAATTTGCGGCAGCTGTCCAACCATTCCCAATACCGCATGCCTGACGAAACCTATTTTCAGCCATTTCGTGACCAAACCATCGGGCGCAATGCCCCCTACCATACCCCCTTCGGCCTTCAGGAACTTCTGTATGCTGATTGGATAGGAAGCGGACGCCTTTATGCTCCTATTGAAAAGAGGATGCTGGTAGAGATCGGCCCCTTTGTGGCCAACACACATACGGAGAGCTGTGAGAGCGGAATGCTGATGACACGCGCTTACTTGTATGCCCATGAGCGGATCAAGCAACTGGTCCATGCCGGACCATCGGACGTGATCCTGACAACAGGGTTCGGAATGACCGGAGCTATTGTGAAGTTTCAGCGGATCCTCGGGTTGAAAATGTGTGGTTCCATTGCTGCCCCAACCTGCCTCAACGAAGCGGATCGACCGGTTGTCTTTATCACGCACATGGAACACCATTCAAACCATACTTCCTGGTATGAGACGATAGCAGATGTGGTGGTAATTGAACCGGGCGACGACCTGCTGGTTGACCTCAATCGCCTGGAGGATGTCCTGATCAGGTACAGTCACAGGAAACTGAAGATTGGCTCCTTTACCGCCTGCTCCAACGTAACGGGAATCCGAACGCCCGTTCACCAGATGGCAAAGCTGATGCACCATTACGGGGGGATTGTCTTTGTAGACTATGCAGCCTCAGCCCCCTATGATGAGATCAACATGCATCCCCAGGGGGAAGAGGAACACCTGGATGCCATCTTCTTCTCACCCCATAAATTTCTGGGAGGCCCTGGATCATCCGGTGTGCTGATATTTAACTCCAGTCTTTATCACAATGAAGCCCCCGATCAACCGGGAGGAGGCACTGTTGACTGGACCAACCCCTGGGGGGAATATAAATACCTGGATAATATTGAACTCCGGGAAGATGGAGGCACCCCAGGCTTCCTGCAGGCAATCAAAGCGGCCATGAGCATGGAGCTGAAACAGCAGATGGGCGTATCGCATATGCAACTCCGTGAACAGGAACTGGTTAAGTTGGCTTTTACCGAACTGGACAGGATCCCTGATATGCACATCCTGGCTAACCGGATAAGGGATCGGCTGGGCGTGATCTCCTTTTTTATCCCGGGAATTCATTACAACCTGATTGTCAAATTGCTGAGCGACCGGTTTGGAGTTCAGGTACGCGGCGGATGTGTCTGTGCCGGCACGTATGGCCATTACCTGCTGAATGTGAGCTATGAACGGTCGCAGGAGATCACCAGCCTGATCAACAACGGCGATCTTTCACAGAAACCCGGGTGGGTGAGACTCTCGCTGCATCCTACGATGCTCGACGAAGAGGTACGTTACATTGCCGATGCGCTGAGACAAATTGTGGCCAATCAAACCTCCTGGAAAGAAAGTTATACCTACAACAGACATACGAATGAATTCGAACATCAAGCGAAATTCAGCGGTTCAATCGATGTAAAAAACTGGTTTGCACTCTAATCACAAAATAGATACTTATGCCTACAATACAGATTGATGGACGATCCTTTGAAGTAGACGGGGATGGCTTCCTGGCCGATCCCACTATCTGGAATGACGATGTAGCACAACTTTTTGCCAGGTATGACGGGATAGAATCAATGAATGAAAAACATTGGGCCATCGTAAGGATTATCCGGAAGAATTTTGAAGAAAAAGGGATGGCCCCAATGATCCGGACTATCTGCCAGGAGACAGGTGTGAAACTTCGCGAGATTTATGAACTATTCCCTCTCGGTCCAGCCAGGGGAGCCTGCCGGGTTGCCGGACTCCCGAAACCCGATGGATGTGTTTGATTCCGCTATGCTGTTGACCTGGTACGAATGGATTGCACCATGTGCACTGGGAGTCTCCCTGGGAGCTTTACTCTTTCATATAACCCGGCTGATCCGGCTGGGAAAACCAGATGATACGGCCCCGCCTTTGGGGAATGTGGGACCTGCAGTTTTCTACTCGATGACCGGTGCGATGAGTCCGGCTAAAAAAGAGAGCGCTTACCTTCATCTGCCTACTTATCTTGCCGGGATAATTTATCACCTGGGGACATTCCTATCTTTCCTGCTCTTTTTTTTCCTATTAATCCGGTTACCTTTCCCGTCGCTCCTTACTCTGCTGCTTTCCGCTTTTCTTCTTGTTTCGGCTGTTTGCGGATTCGGGATCCTGGTGAAACGGGTTGTCAACCTGGAGCTGCGTTCTCTCTCCAATCCCGACGACTACCTTTCCAACATCCTGGCGACCCTCTTTCAGGCAGCGACAATTTTAACACTGTACTTGCCGGAATGGAGAGCCTCCTATTTTATCCTGGCATCGATACTTTTTCTCTATATTCCTCTGGGTAAACTAAAGCATGTCATCTATTTTTTTGCCGCCCGGTATCATCTCGGATTCTTCTATGGCTGGCGCGGAGTGTGGCCGCCGGGGAAAAAAGAGCGAAAAACGAACTGCTAACTGCAAATGACCAATGACCACTGATTGTCTGACAGTAGAACAGCTTAAGAAGGGGCTTGAACCCCTGAACGGCCATGGCGACAGCAAACTGCTTACACACCTGAATAGTTGCGTTCATTGTGGGTTATGTGCCGATTCGTGCCTCTTCTATCTCGCCACCTGTGACCCTCGGCTGACCCCGGCCAGGAAAGTCGACCTGATCTCTTCCGTTTATAAACGGTACCATACCTTTACCGGAAAATACCTGCCCGTTTTGTCGCACGCCCGGAAGCTTGACAAAGCAACCGCCGATGAAATGGTCGACCTTTTCTATGGCTCCTGCTCCATTTGCGGGCGGTG
Organism: Bacteroidales bacterium; assembly: GCA_016926765.1. Classification (GTDB taxonomy): domain Bacteria; phylum Bacteroidota; class Bacteroidia; order Bacteroidales; family FEN-979; genus QYOJ01. The sequence continues at coordinate 5,302 of JAFGNY010000080.1, forward strand.
TACAATGCATTGCTCGATTGGGGTGGATATTTCCTATCTGGTTTCTGTTGGCCGGAAGATGCTTGCTAACATGGACATGGTGCCTGCTACTTTACAGTCGACTGTCAATGCGGCAATTGAGACAGGTAATAACATGGCGATCCCTACGGCGGACTACCTGGATACCCTGAAATGGATGGAAGAGGAGATGGCAGATGAGGTGGGTGACCCCGAAGCTTGCATTCCGGTGGATCAGCCGGGCAAACGGATCTTGTACACGCTCAATCCACGGGAACCTAAGTTTTATCCACTATCTATTGCCGCCATGGCGAAGATTTTTTATGTTGCCGGAGAGAGCTGGACCTTGTCTACCCGGATGTACGATGTCACCAACTACGCGTTTTTCTCCGGAAACCTGGACGAAGCAACCCTTATCGCAGACCGGTTGTGGAAAGAGATGGAGCACCTTGATGCCGAAAGTCTGGTACTGGGGGAGTGCGGACACGGTACCCGGGCTTTCCGATGGGAGTCGCCAAACTACATGGAACGGGGCTTCCCCTTTCCGGTAATGAGCTCGGTTGAATGTATTGCCAACTATATCCGGGAGGGCAGGATCCGCCTCGATCCGGAGAAGATTACGGTAAAAGTCACGATGCACGATCCGTGCAACCTGGTACGCAGCGGAGGGATCATCCGGGAACAACGATTTATCTTGAAACAATTCGTTAAAAACTTTGTGGAGATGAGTCCGGGAGGAACCGACAACCATTGTTGCGGAGGAGGTGGTGGCCTCCTCTCCATGAGTGAGTATAATGATCGACGGATAAAAGCCGGAGGGATCAAAGCCGAACAGATTCGGCAAACCGGGGCAGAGATCGTTGTTACCCCCTGCCATAACTGTGTGGACCAGCTCATCCAAATCAATGCATATTACAAGCTGGGAGTGAAGATCATGACCATGGCAGAGATCGTGGCGGAAGCGATTGTTGTGAAGTAACGAAGTTGAAGTGAATAGCGTGAGTAACGTAAATTACTGTCTGGCATCCGGCATCCGGCATCTATGAAAACTGACAACCGACAACCTGCAATCATATGATTTATCTCGACAATTCAGCAACTTCCTTTCCGAAACCCGATGTGGTTTACGATTTTATGAACAGTTTTTACCGGAGCCGTGGCGTGAGTCCCGGCCGATCAGGATTTGATGCCGCCATTGAAACCGAAGAGATGGTTCAGGAGACACGAATCCTTCTGACGGAACTCTTCAACGGAGACGACCCAAACCGATTGACATTCAGCTATAATGCCAGTGATTCCCTCAACATGATCCTGCAGGGACTTGCCAGGCAGGGGGATCATGTGATCACTACCATGCTGGAGCACAACTCTGTACTACGGCCATTGTTTCATCTTTCACAGGATGGTGTCATCGAAGTAACTCATATCCCGTTTGACGGTCGAGGGTATGTGAATCCTGATGATTTCCGTAAAGCCATCCGGAAAAATACCTCCATGATGGTTGTCAACCACTGCTCAAACGTGATCGGGACAGTACAACCACTTGCTGAAATCGGCGCAATTTGCAAGGAACACGGACTGTTGTTCATCGTGGATGCCAGTCAGAGCGCCGGCGCAATCCCCATCGATATGAAGGCTATGGGGATTGATGTAGTGACCTTTACCGGACATAAATGCCTGATGGGACCGACCGGCATCGGCGGCTCCTATGTGATGGAAGGGGTACCGGTTAAAGGAACCCGTTTTGGTGGAACCGGCGTACGTTCGGCCCAGAAAACTCATCTCGAGGAGTTCCCTTACCGGCTCGAATGCGGCACCTTGAATTTATTGGGTGTAGCCGGATTGAATGCTGGCGTGAAGTGGGTGAAAGAAAACGGGATAGAAACACTTCACACGAAAGAGATCCAGCTCTGGGACCGCCTTCGGCGCAGGATCCAGGAGATCGATCATGTTATCACCTACTGTGCCGAAAGCCCTGAAAACAGGAATCCCGTCCTGAGTCTTAATGTTGGTGGATTCGAATCGGGCGACGTTGGTACTATGCTCGATGTGGATTACAACATTGCATGCCGTACCGGCCTGCAATGTGCCCCACTGGTCCATGAAGGGCTTGGAACTACTGAAATCCACGGCACGGTTCGCCTTAGCCTGGGTCCGTTTAACGAAGAATCTCACGTTGATGCTGCTGTTAAAGCTATCACAGAGATCGCCTCGATTAAACGTTAGTCACTCCAAGGCGTGATATATATCACACGCCAGCAATAAATCTCTCACTACAAAATCTCGTTGCGAAGCGTTTGTTACCCTAACTTTGCATCCACATATATGGATATAACCATATAAAAATAAATTTACACATGGATCTGTTAATAAACGAACAATTCGAAGCGTTAAAAAGACGGTTCGACGCCCTTGAAAAGGGAACAAAAGAACAAATTTCGATGATTGTCTTCTCGGGCGATCTTGATAAAATCCTGGCTGCTATGATCATTGCAACAGGAGCAGCCGCTTATGATATGAAGGTCAAGCTATTTTTTACTTTCTGGGCCGTTTCTTCTTTGCGTGATCCAAAGAAATCAGGCAAAGGAAAAGACTTCATGGGGACGATGTTCGGGTGGATGCTCCCCAAGGGCAGCGGCAAGGTCAAGTTATCCAGGATGAACATGTGCGGAATGGGAACTGCCATGATGAAGGGATTGATGAAAAAGCAGAAGGTGGCTTCCTTGCCGGAGATGATTCAGACATCCGGTGAATTGGGTGTGGAGATTGCTCTTTGTGAGATGTCAATGAATCTCATGGGTTTTAAAAAGGAAGAGATGATCGACTATCCTCATATGACCGTCTGCGGCGTTGGTACTTTCCTGAGCGATGCATCTGAAAGCAAGGTTCAACTCTTTATTTAATCTTTCTCACCCTATTTACGACATTCTCGTAATGCACGAAAACTCCGACAATATAAAACATA
>JAFGNY010000081.1 GCA_016926765.1 Bacteroidales bacterium
ATCTCGCTGACCTCATCGCCACAGATATAAAGGTTATCTGATTTCCGCAGATGAATCCATTCACTCTTTCCCCATCCGGCAATGCCAAGTCCCGTAACTAGAGGCTTCCCGGGGAAGAACCTCAGCATCGTTTCGATCAGCATCTCCTTCTCTTCGGCCAGATCGAAAGCTTCCACCACCACATTACACGACGAAAATATGGCCGGGATAGTATCTGCTGTCAGCTTCATTTCCAGCGATTCCACCATAACAGAGGGATTTATTCTGTGGATATTCTCCTTCAACGCTGCACTCTTTTTCTCTCCTATCTGATCCCTGAAAAAATACTGACGGTTCAGATTGCTTTCACTCACGCTATCAAAATCGGCGATGATGAGTCTTCCAACTCCAACCCGCGCCAAAGCAATTGCACAGTTCGAACCCAGCCCGCCACAGCCGGCAATGCCGACGGTTTTGGTGGAAAGAGCGGATTGAAGTTGGTCGGTGGTCATCGGTTAGTTCGGGGGTTTTGATACAAAAATAGAAAATTTTGGCAGGTACTTCCGATATGCGTTAAAAAACATATCGAACTTTTTGATATTCTACTTTTTACCCTCCCGATTTTTCCTAATTTTGCCTGAAAGAAATCAGATAAAAAATTCATTTATGAACTTCGAAGAATTCAGGAAATCACACAAACTACTTAAGCAGTACAAGTACACCTGGGCCCCTATTGACAAGGGATACAACAACCGGACGGTTTATATTAACGTGGACAACTTCGAGGTGAAGGAGAAGCCGGTAAGCCAGGAGATGAAAGAAAAGTTCATCGGAGGCAAAGGCTTCGACCTCCGGCTTTTATGGGATGCCACCAAACCCGATACCAAATGGGACGACCCTGAAAATGAGATTGTGATTTCGGGAGGGCCTTGCTGCGGGATTACCCAATACTCTGGTTCGGGAAAGGCAATTTGTTGTGCCATCAGTCCGCAAACCGATATCATTGTCGACTCCAACGTCGGTGGTTTCTTTGGCCCCTTCCTGAAATTTTGCGGATTCGATGCATTGGAGCTTCAGGGGAAAGCAAAAGAGGAGATCCTGATTCTTTTCGATGAAGCCCGTGAAGTCATTGAGTTTTATGAAGCAGCTGATCTTCCTTCCGATAGCCATGTTCTGGCGGAGGAGCTCCATGAAATGCTGGCCGATCCCGAAAATGAAAAAGACAAATACAACGTATCTGTAGTCTCTTCCGGAACCGCTGCAGAGCACTCCCTGATCGGGATGCTGAATTTTAGTTTCTACGATATCAAGCGTAAGAAGGTAAGGCTGAAGCAGGCTGGCCGGGGAGGCATCGGTACCGTCTTACGCGACAAGAAGATCAAAGCGGTTGTTGCCCATGTCAAGAACATCGGTGGCAACCGGAACAACGTGGTCGACCTGGAACCGATCAAAGAGTGCGGCAGGAGGTTCAACACGGAGATGCGCGAGTTGGACGACAAGCAATGCGAGATGAAGAAAAAAGGGACCGCTCACCTCACCAACATCATGAACGACTACGACCTGTTACCGGTCCATAACTTCAAGTTCGGGAGTCACCCCGATGCCGGGAAGATCCATGGTGATGTATGGATGTCCTTCTTTACACAGAATGTTCCCGACGGTTGCTGGGTGGGCTGCAACATGGCTTGCGCCAAAGGTGTCGACAACTACTTGCTTCGATCAGGCCCTTATGCCGGGGATCGTGTGATCGTTGACGGACCGGAATACGAAACAACCTCTTCGCTTGGTTCAATCGCAGGCATCTTCAATCCCGATTTCACTATTGAAGCCAACTTCTACTGCGATACCTATGGCATCTGCACCATCACCTGGGGCACGATCCTGGGATTCGTCATGGAATGTTTTGAAAACGGTATCCTGAACGAGGAACGCACCGGTGGACTGAAACTCAATTTTGGAAATGCCGATATAGCCATGGAACTGCTGCACCAGGTTTCAAAGGGTGAAGGCTTTGGACTGATTGCCGGTCAGGGAGTACGCAAGATGAAAAAAATCTTTGCCGAGAAGGGTTGGGGCGATCCTCAGTTTATGCAGGATATCGGCATGGAAAACAAAGGGTTGGAATACTCGCAGTATGTCTCAAAGGAGTCACTTGCCCAGCAGGGCGGCTATGCCATGACCAACAAAGGGCCTCAGCATGATGAAGCCTGGCTGATCTTTATGGATATGGTCAACAACCAGATCCCTACCTTCGAAAAAAAGGCAGAGGCACTTCACTATTTCCCCATGTTCCGTACCTGGTTCGGTCTGGCAGGATTCTGTAAACTTCCGTGGAATGATGTGGAACCCGAGAACAATGCACAGACAGAGGAACCGGCCAAAGTGCCTGAACACGTAGACAACTATGTGACGATCTACAATGCCGTGACCGGCTCAACAATTGATAAGAAAGAATTGGTACGGCAATCGGAACGGGTCTACAATTTCCAGCGGATCTTCAGTATCCGTCGCGGCTATGGGTTGCGGAAACACGATGCCCAGCCTTACCGTGCTGCCGGTCCGGTGACCGTGGAAGAGTACGAATCACGTGCAGAACGGTATGATAAGCAACTGACCGAAATCCTCCATTACGATCCTGCCGGAAAATCGACGGAAGAAAAAATGGCGGTCCTGAGAAAACACCGTGAAGAACAGTATGAGAAATTGCTGGATGCCGTTTACGAACGTCGTGGCTGGACTAAAAACGGCGTGCCAAAGATCGAATTTCTGAAAGAGATCGGCATGGATCTTCCTGAACTGATCGAAGTAGTGGCGCCGTTGCAGGACTAACAGGACAACCCCTCCCCTTAAGGGGAGGGAGTAAGTCCCCTTTAGGGGATTTAGGGGTTGCATTCGTATACCGTACTTCGTCATTCGTACTTCTCAATGGCATGTATCCGCTTTCATGAAGGGATAGGTAAATTCTCTTGCAGGGATCAGGGTTTCCTTGATGGTGCGTGGATTGGTCCACCGCAGAAGGTTCAGATAACTGCCCGATTTGTCGTTGGTCCCTGAAGCCCTTGCTCCCCCGAAAGGCTGCTGCCCTACAACAGCTCCTGTTGGCTTGTCGTTGAAATAGATGTTTCCTGCTGCATAGCGAAGAATGCGGCAAGCCTGATTCAGGGCCTGGCGGTCGCTGGAAAAAACGGAACCCGTCAATCCATAGGGTGAGGTTTGATCACAAAGATTCAATGCCTGCTCGAAATCATGGTCCTTGTAAACATAGACCGTGAGTACCGGACCAAAAATCTCCTCCTCCATCGTCCTGAAATGAGGATTGGTCGTCAGGATTATTGTCGGCTCGATGAAGTAACCAATGGACTTATCACCGGTACCTCCGAAGATTATGTTGGCATCGGGTGATTTTTTGGCAAAGTCGATGTACTCCATGATGTTGTCAAATGAACTCTCATCGATCACAGCGTTCATAAAATGATGGAACTCCCTGACAGGTCCAACGGTGATTCGCGAGATCATCTCCCCTACACGGTTGTGAATATCCTTCCATAGTGATTCGGGAATATAGGCCCGGGAAGCCGCAGAACATTTCTGTCCCTGGTACTCAAATGCGCCACGAACCATGGCAACGGCCACCTCCTGTGGGTCTGCCGATGGATGAACAAAAATGAAGTCCTTTCCTCCGGTTTCGCCGACAATCCGTGGATAAGATTTAAAGTTGGCAATGTTGCCTGCAACTTGTTTCCAAACCTGATTGAATGTCGATGTGGAACCAGTGAAATGAATGCCGGTCATGTCGGGGTGAGCCAGTACCTGACGTCCGATTATGCTGCCCGGTCCCGGTATGAAATTGATCACGCCGTCGGGCAGGCCAGCTTCACGAAACACTTTCATCAGATTGTAGTTTGACAGGAGCGAAGTTGTAGCCGGTTTCCAGACCACCGTATTGCCCATCACCACGGGAGCCATGTTGAGGTTAGAGGCAATTGCTGTAAAGTTGAAAGGTGTAATGGTAAAAACAAATCCCTCCAATGGACGGTATTCAAACCGGTTGATGATGCCGGGAGAGGAGTGTGGCTGCTCTTCATAGATCTCAGAAGTGAACCAGGCATTGAACCGAAGAAAGTCGATCGTCTCACAGGAGGCATCAATCTCTGCCTGATAGACACTCTTGCTTTGCCCCAGCATGGTAGCGGCATTGATCAAAGGACGGTAAGTGGTTGCCAGCAGCTCAGCCGCTTTCAGGCTTATGGATACACGTTCGACCCAGGAGATGCTTTCCCACTCCCGGTGCGCTTTTATAGCGGCATCAACGGCCATCTGAACTTCTGCCTCACCGGCCAGATGATAAATGGCCAGCTCATGCTGATGATCATGAGGCATGACCACCTTGCCTGTCTTCCCGGTCCTGACCTCTTTACCCCCTATAATCAAGGGGATCTCTTCCACGTTGGAGCTGATTCTGTCGAGCTCGGCGCTTAATAATTTCCGTTCTCTTGAACCGGGAGAGTAGTTTAACGTTTGTTCATTGGCCGGACGTTCAAAATAAATTGCAGCATTATTCATTGTAGTTCATTTTAATTGTGATCCTTAGGTTGTAATTGATTTGTAAAAGTAACGTGAATTTCGATATGTTCTGTGATGCATATCGCTTTACGTTTTTCCTTCACGTTCTCTGATTTTCGATCTTAACAACAGGGAACTGATTGTCAGAAGGAGGGACAATCCGGCCATTCCAAGGAATGCAGAGGAAAATCCCGATTCCTTTCCCCATATTGAGGCTGTGATGACCCCGATGATGGCAGCACCACTGAGTTGTCCGATGCTGATGAAAATTATCAGGATGCCCTGGGTAGATGCCCGTTCTTCAGGGCCCACTTCGTTCAGCATAATGTAATTCAGCGCTGCACGCATCGATAATCCAAGACCCAGTAGGGCGCCACCAATATAGAACAGGGAGAGGTTCCCGTTCATCCTGCTTAGAAGGAAGAAGGCTACTGTGGCGACCAGAAGTCCGAAAAGGATGATCCACTTCGATCCGAGTTTATCGATAAGTCGTCCGTTAATGGGAGACCCGATAGCAGTAAGCAATACGACAGGCAACAGCATGAAACTTGCCCTGCTGGGGTCAACATGAAAAGAACTGACTGCCATAGCGGGAAGAAAAACAATAGCCGACTGGAAAATGCCAAGGCCCAGGGCAATAAATCCGACGATCCTGATCTGCGTTGAATTGAACAACCTGACATTAAACACAGGCGCTTTATTATAGTACTCCACCATCACCATCATCGGTGTCAGTATCAGAACAACCAGAAACAGCGGCAATATTGGCCAGGAAGTCAGACTGAATAAAAAATGATCGGCATCGATCAGATTGATCCCCAACGTAAAAGCCCCAAGAATGATAGCCATCATGATCATCCCGGTGATATCCGGTTTACCGGCTCCCCTCACCGGAGCTGCCGGAACGATGAACACAGTAACGACCATCAGAATGAGAACGATAGGAATATTAATAAGAAACAGCGTGTTCCAGGTGAAATAGTTCAGAACAAACCCGGCAATAAATGGCCCCATGATAAACGCTAAACCAAAAACCGCCCCGATCAGACCAAGAGCTCTTCCCCTTTTTTCAACCGGCAATACGTCACCAATCACAGCCGACGCAACCGGGAAAATACCGCTTGCTCCGAATCCCTGGACAGCTCTTCCCGCTAACAACCAGGTGATGTTATCTGATAACCCAACAATCAATGAACCGGTTCCGAAGATTCCCAGAGCAACCAGATAGATCCATCTACGGCCAAAGAGATCGGAGAGTTTTGTCATCATGGAAATACCTATCAAACTGAACAAGACATAGATGGAAAATACCCAGCTCAGGTCTTTTGCATCCACATGGAGGGTCTCTTCAATACTGGGTATTGCAGGCCCGACAATCGAAATATCAAGCGCCCCGATGAGAACACCAAAGAAAAGTAACAGCAGCAAACCGGTCTCTTTTTTCATCACTCAAATTTCCTGCAAAGATAAGTCTTTATTTATAATTATTCTAAATAATCGATATGCTTATTTTTGCCTATCGCAAATCCACTATCTTTGCTGGAAATTAAGTACCATGGAAACCAAATTTGAATCTAAGCTGGACAACATACGGCTCCACTACAAAATGTGGATGGAAGATTCTTCCGGATCGGGGATCCTGGGAGACGGGAAATGGCAGATGCTGAAGCTCATAGAAAAGAAAGGCTCCATGAAAGCTGCCTGTGACGAGTTGGGCTACACCTACCGGCGTACCTGGGGGAATTTAAAGAAGATCGAAGATTTTTTCGGGTTTCCTCTCCTGGATAAACACCGGGGTGGCGCCGAAGGTGGCACTACTCAGCTTACTCCTGAAGGGAAACGGCTGGTTGCTGCATTCGATAAATTTCACTCCTCCGTGGATGCAACCATTCAGAAAGGGTTCACTGATTTTATGGATGAACTCAAACGCTGAGATGCACCGGATTCTGATTTTTATTGGTATTCTTTCCAGTTTCTTCACTGCCCTTACCTCAAGAGGTCAACAGCCTTTGCCGGAAGGCGACCTGATCATTTTCCATGCAGGAAGTCTTTCCGTTCCTTTCAAAGAGATTGCTCAGGCCTTCATGAAAGAATATTCTGCTGTGAATGTACAACTTGAATCGGCAGGAAGTATCGCTTCAGCCAGGAAGATCACCGACCTTCACCGTGCCTGCGATATCCTGGCTTCAGCCGACTATACCGTGATCGACAACATGCTGATCCCGTCATATGCAGATTGGGATATCCGGTTCGTTAGCAATGAGATGGCCATTGTATTCAACGAAAAATCTACCAAAGCCGATCAGATCTCAGCCGTTAACTGGACAGATATCCTGCTTGATCCCAGCGTCAGGTTCGGCCGGTCCGACCCCAACAGCGATCCCTGCGGATACCGCACCATCATGACGGTCCAGCTCGCTGAAAAGTACTACCACCGGCCAGGTCTCGAACAAGGACTTATGATGAAAGACCAGCGCTATATCCGCCCCAAGGAAGTTGATCTGATAGCCCTTCTTGAATCACAAACCATCGATTACATCTTCATCTACAAATCCATCGCCCGGCAACATGGATTAAACTATCTCTCCCTCCCCGATGAAATTAATCTGGGTAACCCTAAATTCGACTCACTCTATGCGACTGTATCTGTGGCCATCAATGGGGGAAAACCAGGAAAAAAAATAGTGGTGCGCGGAGAATCAATGACATACGGAATTACCATTCTCCGGGATGCCCCCAACAGGGAAGCAGCCATTTCGTTCCTCGAATATCTGCTGGACTCCGGGAAAGGAATGAAAATCCTATCCAACAATGGGCAACCCTCCGTAATCCCTATGAGAACCCCCGGGTACGACAACGTACCTGAATCACTTACATCCTTTTGTAAATCCGAATAACTATGAAACACTCTTTACGTATTCTGAATCAGCGATATGCAAACTCCTGCCGGTCGGAACTCCTGCCGCCACGAAAGCTTTTTCGGTGGATTCTCCTCCTGTCCGTCGCCCTTGGTTATGTCTCCTGCGAAAAGAGCCAGGAGACTCCTCCTCCCGCAATCTTCCTGATGACAGGCAGCGAGTACACTCCCAACAACGCCGTCACCCCCATTGGAGGCTCCCTCCGTTTCGGAATCATCGCAACAGGTGAAGAGGTTAACCTTACGAACCTCGTGATCAAAAAGGTGATGCCGGATGGATCGTCAATAGCAGTTTTTGATTCCGGCATGAACACTCCAGGGATCTCCATCAGCAAAACGTTCTTCCAGAGTGTTGAGGATACCGCCCAGTGGGTCTTTCAAGTGATGGACAGAAGCCGGAAATTCGCAACAACATCTCTCACTCTTTTCAAAGATCCGAACTCTACCTGGGGAGGGATTTGGGAGCATCCTCTGATCACACTGGGTTATCAGCAGAATACCACCAACGGACAGTTTCTTGATCCCGCTTCCGGGACAGTCTATTCAACCGATTCTGCTGCCTTGTTCCAGGAACTTATCGACATCGTTGTCTATTATTTTGTCGACGAAGAGCTTCCTTCACCAACCTTCTCTTCCCCGGGAGAATCAGGCGGGGGGATCGAAGCCTGGTACCCGTCTATCGCAACCTGGAGTACAAAACGGTATACCAAATACGATATCAGTGTGGATGCCAATCCCATCCCGGTGGAAGCATTCGAGGCCTGCCACAACGACAGCCTGTTAATCCTCTCCTATGACGACGTTTGGGGTAAACGAAAATTCAAATGGGCCGATCCTGGTGATGTCATTCCATTTCTGACTGCCGGAGGGAAAAAAGGTCTGATCCGGATCCTCACTGCCGACCACGACCCAACCGGCTCCCTCTCCTTTTCAGTGAAAATTCAGCAATGATAGGACAAGCGGACAAGGAAAATTTGAAATTTCCCCAATGACCAACAACCAAAATTCCAATAACCCTTAACACCCAATTACAATGAAAAAACATCTACTTTTTTTTACTGCAATCCTGATTGCAGGATCTGTTTTTGCACAGGATACCATCACCGGATGGACATTCCCTGTGACCTTAGTGCCCGACAGCCTCAACGCTAACCTGGGACTGGCCGGAAACCTGGGCTATGATATCCGTTTTGAAGGAACCGATACGACATACAATACAATCTTTTTTGTCGACGGTACCAGTGATTATGCCGCTGCCACCGCTGGTTGGGACAATGGCGCCGCTGAAAAATTCTGGTCAATCAAATTCAAAGCCGAGAATTACTCAACCATCAAGGTTTCATCAGCCCAGAGCAGTGATGGCGCCAATCCGGGGCCAAAAGATTTTCAACTTCAGTGGCGCCTGAGCGGGGGAATCTGGGAAGATATTGACGAAGGAGCAGTTACCGTTGCCGATGACTGGACCACAGGTGTCGTCACAGAACTTCCTGTACCGATTACAGGTCAGGGAACCTCCTCCATTTACATTCGCTGGCTCATCACTTCAACTACGAATTCAGCTGGAGGTATGCTGGAGCCCACCGGAATCTCAATAATTGATGACATTCTTGTAACGGGCATCAACACGCTGGGAGTCAATGAAATTCTATTTACCAATAAGGTAACGGTCTTTCCGAATCCGAACTACGGAATTTTCCAAATCAACACGCAGATTCCCCCCGAGCGTATTTCCATTTATGACATGAATGGGGTGAAGGTCTACGACAACTTTTCAGCCCGGAGGACCACCAGCGTAAACCTGGATCTTTCTTTAGGGTTATACCTGGTGAAAGTTCTCTTCAAAGATTCTGATAGTATCTATACAACCCGGATGATTGTACGGTGAGGTCATTTCTGCTTTTTCTGAGTATCTGCATCCCGGTTGCTCTTCCGGCATCCGGCACCATTACCGGGCTCATCCGGGATGCATCTACTTTATCCCCCCTGCAGGGAGCGCATATCCTGATCCATAATGGTTCCAGGGGGACCTATTCAAATGCCTCCGGAGAATTCCGCATTCCTTCCGTGCCTGCCGGTACCTACCAGATAACTGCCACTTTCCTTGGGTATCAGCAGGAGATGAAAGAGGTCGTGCTTCAGGATAATGAGGAGGTGTATCTTATATTTTCCATGGCTCTCTCCTCGTTGATGGTCGAGGAGATCGAGATCACCGGTACCAGAAGCGACCAGGAGATCCTGAACACCCCCATGCGGATGGAACGGCTGACTCAGGAGGCAATTCTCGATAACCCCGGAACAGGTATTACGGGTATTCTCGACTATATTTCCGGGGTAAACACCTCCTCTGCCATGGGCATCTTTGATAACAGTACTGTCGTTTCCATGAGGGGAATGAGCGGTACCGACCAGGGGAGAACCCTGGTGCTGATGGACGGATTCCCTATCAACAAATCCGACGAAGGATCGGTCAACTGGCACCTGATCAACCGGGAAAACGTTTCTGAGATCATGGTCACAAAGGGACCGGGTCCTGCCCGGTACGGAAGCAACGCCATGGGTGGGGTCATCGACATCCGGAGCCGGCAACCTGAAGAAAAAATCGCAGGCGGCGCCACCGTTGACTATGGAACATTTAATACGTACGGATTCCGCTACTCATTGGGGGGATTTCTTCCCCTGAAAAAAGAGGAAAAAGGCTTTTTATACAACCTCAACGGCTTCTACCGGAAGAGTGACGGGTACAATGGTGAAATTCCCGAATACCTTGCACCCGAAGACACCTTCTTCGTTGATAATAAGCTCCGGGAAGCCCAGATTGGCCTGCTCGCCGGATACCGTTTCAACAAACAGCATGTGGTGGAAATCACGGGTTCTTTTTTCAACGACAAACGGGGAAGAGGCACACAGATCTATGAAATCGACGGCGCCCACGAAAAACACGATACCTGGCAATTTACCCTGCGCTACCAGGGAGGTGTTAAACAATGGAACTGGGAAGTGGCGGGTTTTTGGTTCACAGAAGGATTCAGCCGGCTGAATGAATCAATGAATGAAGGAGAATACAGCCTTTACCTGGTCAAGTCGCTGCGGTCAGATAAAGGGGTGAAAGGAGATCTGAACTTCATCGCAGGGAGATACAATACCCTCTCGGCTGGGATCGATTTCCACTTAGGGAGTGTGGACGGCCAGGACATCTATTATACCTCCACCGACCTGATTACCAATGCAGGAAACATGGAAACCTATGCCTTCTACCTGCAGGATGAACTTTCTCTGGCAAAAGGAAAAATCAGGCTGAATGCCGGGATCCGTCTGAATTATGCCCTTTTCAGGAATGGGCTCTTTAAAGCTGAATACCCCTCCTACTCCATTCAGTACCTTCAGCAATACCAGGACACTCTGATCCCCGACCACTCCTGGATGGACATCGATCCGAAGCTTTCGGTTCAATACCGGTTTGGTAAAAAAAACCGAATCTACCTCTCATTTGCCAAAGGATTCAGAGCTCCAAACCTTGATGACCTCTGCCGGACCGGGAAAAAACGGGGAGGGTTCAAGATTGCGAATCCTGCTCTTAACCCGGAAAACCTGTACAATATGGAGACAGGGATGGATCTGACATTCCTGAAGCATTTCACCATCTCTCCCTCCCTCTACTACTCCATCGGTTCAGGTTTTATGTACTATATGGCAACCGGCGATTCGGTGAACCTTGGGTTTAAACTTGATCCGGTCTATCAGAAACGAAACATCAGCCGGGTGGATATCGCCGGCATGGATATCGACCTGGTTTGGACCCCGCTGGACCAACTTTCACTTGTTGCCAACTACTCCTTTGTAAAATCAAAGATCACCCGGTTTGAACAAGCCGATACACTTTCAGAAAATGACCTCACCGGAAAATACCTGACGGATGTCCCTGAACATAAGGCATCTGCAGGGATTACATGGAAAAACAGGTTCGTAAATACAAAGGTCCTTTGGAAATATGTAGGTTCCCGATGGATCAACGACCTGAATGAACCGGATATTTATCTGGGTTATGCCAAATTCCCTGCCTACAACACGTTCAGCTTCAGACTATGGCATACCTTTTTTCACCATCTCACCGTTGCTCTGAATGTTGATAACCTCTTTAATGTTAAATTTATCAGCGAGAAAATACTTCTGAGTCCGGGACGGATCATAACCGGAGAAATTACCGTTAACTTCTAACCCATTACAAAACATGATGAAACACGTTTTATTTATTAGTCTCCTGGCTGCCGGAGTGGTCTCCTGCGGAGAGGCAACAAAATCGACCCCCAACGACCAGCAAGCCGGATCTCTTCAGCAAGCCGCGAATATCGATTCGGCCGACCGGAATAACAATTTTTACGATAATGTGGAAAGCTATCCCCTTTCAGGCGGAGAGATCTTTGTAACCGGAGAGATAGAGAACCCGGGCATAGCAGATCTCTCTTCCCTGCCCCGGCATTCCGTGATTACCAAGGAAGCTCTTATGAATGACGATGGCAGCAACTCATTCGTGGGAGCTTACCGGTATGATGGGTATTCGTTGTTCGACATCCTGGCTGACCGTATTCTTGACAAGAAGAACAAAGAGGAGTTTCCTCCCATCATTGATCTGTATGTGGAAATTGAAAACGACAAAGGTGAAAAAACCGTGTTGAGCTGGGGCGAGATCTATTATGCAACTATCCTGAACCAGATCCTGATCGCTACCGATGTTTCCCGCATCGTTCCAAGCAAATCGAAGGATTTATGGCCACTGCCGACTGAACGCAAACTGGTGGTGGTCAACGACCTCCTGACTGAACGGAACCTTTCCAATCCTGTGAAAATTACCGTCAGATCGTGCGACAGATCTTTCCCGATCAATCGCCACCTTGACCCACTATGGGCTCCTGAAATCAAATTCTCCGATACCGGTTCAACCTGGCTAACCCTTTCGGGTGACCCTTCCGGTGTTACAGAGGAAACGCTCCATACCATTTTTTATGGAAGAGGACGGGGGATCCATTCTACGCAACCTTTCACCGGATATCCCTTGAAAGCGGTGCTGAAAGACCATTGGAAGGAAGGCAAGGAAATACTCCGGCAGGGACTCGTGCTTATTGTTTCCGCCGACGGGTACCGAAGCATCTACACCTATAGTGAAATCATGAACCGTAACGACCAGGCCGATATTCTTCTTGTTCCTGTAGCTCAGGGAGAAGATGGTGGACTTTTTCGTATCTTCCCCGGTTGCGATTTCTTCTCCGACCGGGCAGTCAAAGCCGTCAGTGACATTATCCTGCTATAAAACTGGCGGACAAGCGGACAAGCGGACAAGCGGACAAGCGGACGAGTAAAATGTAAAATGTGAAATTTCCCTAATGACCTTAATTTCCTTAATGACCAAAAACGAAAAACAAACCACTTAACCCTTGAAAACCAACCTCCTAAATATCATCTTCACTCTGCTCGGTGCATTGATCCTGCTATTTATTGTCGCACCGCTACTGGGGATGGTTCTGGCCACATCGCCTGAAACCCTTTTCGATACGGCCAGAGAGAAGGAGGTTCAGGGAAGTATCTGGCTGACGGTTTGGGTTTCGATGGTTGCAACCATTCTCTTTGGCATTGCGGCCATTCCGTTTTCATACCTGCTTGCCCGGAAGGAGTTCCCGTTGAAAAAGCTGGTAACAGGAATCATCGACCTTCCGGTAGTCATCCCCCATTCAGCTGCTGGGATCGCCATTCTGGGATTCGTCTCCCGTAATTCGGTAGTCGGACAAATCGGATCTTCGCTTGGGCTCGATTTCGTAGGACATCCCTCAGGCATCGGAATTGCCATGGCCTTTGTAAGCCTCCCCTTTCTGATCAACGCTGCCAGAGACGGCTTCGCCGGCGTGCCGGTACGTCTCGAGAAAGCAGCAATGACCCTGGGCGCCTCCCCGTTCAGAGTCTTTACCACCATCTCCCTGCCTCTGGCGTGGAGAAATATCGTTTCAGGCGCAATCCTGATGTTCGCCAGAGGGATGAGCGAATTCGGCGCTGTGATCATCATCGCCTACCACCCCATGGTGACGCCGGTACTCATCTACGAAAGGTTTGGATCATTCGGACTCACCTACGCCCGTCCCGTTGCGGTCCTCTTTATCTTCGTCTCCCTTGCCGCATTCATCCTGCTCCGTTCCCTCGCCTCCCCAAAATCAAAATTCAACCGCTAATATGAACCTCATTCCTCATTCATAATTTATCGTAAGATATGCTCTCATTGAATCACATTGTCCTCCGGCTTGAAGAATTCTCCCTGCACGATATCACATTTGATGTTGACCAGGGAGACTATTGCATGCTACTGGGGGAATCGGGAGCTGGAAAATCTTTGATCCTTGAAATGATAGCCGGCCTGGTCACCCCTTCTTCCGGTGTGATCTCTCTGCGGGGAGAAGAGATCACTCATAAGCGTATCCAGGACCGAAATATTGGTCTGGTATTTCAGGATTACGCTGTCTTTCCTCACCTCTCGGTAAGAGCGAATATCGCCTACCCGCTGAAAGGCAGGTTCAACACGGATGAAAAACAACAACGCATCCAACGGATAGCGGAAAAACTCGGGATCCTGCATGTGTTGCACCGGAGTCCTGTCACTCTTTCAGGAGGAGAATTACAGCGGGTTGCGCTGGCGCGTACCCTTGTTTTAGAACCCTCTGTGCTCCTGCTGGACGAACCCTTATCCTCCCTTGATCCGAAATTGAAGGCCAGCCTGCGTACCCTGCTGAAACACCTTCACCAGGAAGGACAAACCATTCTCCATGTTACCCACGACCTTCAGGAAGCACTCTTTCTTGCCGACAAAGTTGTGGTTATTGAACAAGGGACCATCAGCAGAAGCGGACCACCCGAAGAAATCTTTCGTCACACAGGATCCGAATTTCTTGATCACTTTACCAATAACCTCAATCCACCATACCAGATATAGTTTATTACCTTTGCAACACCAAGATATCATCTCATGATCCCCTTTGAACAAGCCCTCGATACTGTAATCGCCGCTACTTCGGATCCTGAACACGAGAGGATTCCTCTCGCTCAATCACCCGGGAGGATTCTGGCCACCGATATCTTTTCCGACATCGATATGCCCCCGTTCAATAAATCGGCAGTGGATGGTTTCGCCTGCCGGATGGCAGATATTTCCGTAGAGACGGGGCATGCCCCGTCTCTACGGATCATTGAAACCATTCCCGCCGGGAAAACCCCCATCCATCCCATCGGTCCTGGCCAATGTGCCCGCATCATGACCGGCGCCATGGTACCAGAAGGCGCTGATACGGTAATCATGGTGGAAGATACGGAAGAACTCCCTGACGGTGAGATCCGTTTCATCCGGGATAAAACCGCTCACAATATCTGCTACAAGGGAGAAGACATCAGAATAGGTGACCAGGTTCTTTCCCGTGGAAGCCTTATCTCCACTCCCGCTATCGCTGTTTTGGCTTCTGTTGGAGCGGTGCGGCCGGTGGTCTTCAGACAACCTGCCGTAGCAATTCTCTCCACCGGAGATGAACTGGTGGAACCATCCAACAGTCCCGGTCCTGCCATGATCCGGAACTCAAACTCATCCCAGCTGATCGCACAGGCACGTCAAATGAACCTGAAAGCAGAGGACCTGGGCATCTCGCGAGATTCTAAAGAGGAACTTGCCAAAAAAATTGAAGAGGGGTTAAACACCTCGGAAGTGCTCATTTTATCGGGGGGTGTATCTATGGGCGACTTCGACCATGTCCCCGCCATCATGGAACAGCTTGGCGTCACAATCCTTTTTAAAAGTATTGCCATCCAGCCGGGAAGGCCGACAGTGTTTGGCAGGAAAGGGGCCCACTTCGTTTTCGGACTCCCCGGCAATCCTGTCTCTTCCTTCGTGATTTTCGAGATCCTGGTGAAACCCTTTCTTTATCAACTCCAGGGTCATCATTTCGTGCCATCCATCTTGCGAATGCCAATGGGACAAACTATTCAGCGGAAAAAGTCATCCCGTAAATCCATCCTTCCGGTTTGGATCCAAAACGGGGAGGTCTTTCCGGTGGATTATCACGGGTCGGCACATATTCACTCATACATCACCGCACACGGGATGATCGCGATCGAAATCGGGGTCTCAGAAATTAAAAAAGGAGAATTGCTGGATGTTCGACTCCTTTAACCGAAAGATCAACTATTTGAGGATCAGCATCACCGACAGATGTAACCTCCGTTGTCTCTACTGTATGCCGGAAGAAGGCATTCCATTACTGCCTCATGACAGGATCATCACTTACGAACAAATAGCAGAAGTTGTGAAGGTAGCTGTTTCCATCGGAATTGACAAGGTGAGGATCACAGGGGGAGAACCCCTCGTGCGAAAAGGCGTGGAGAACCTGGTGGCAATGATCGCCGGAATTCCCGGGATCAGCGATTTCGGCATGACTACCAACGGGATCCTTCTGGAAAGGTTTGCCACCGTTTTGAAAAATGCCGGCCTGCAAAGGGTCAATGTCAGCCTGGATGCCATCAACCCATCCAGTTACAGGGATCTTACCCGGGGAGGCGATGTAGAACAGGTGCTTCGCGGAATTGAAGCAGCCAGAAATGCAGGCCTCAACCCGGTTAAAATCAATTGTGTGGTAAAACATACGTCAGATGAGAAAGATGCCAGTGAGGTCAGGGAGTATTGTATGAAAAATAATCTCGAAATCAGGTACATTCATCAGATGAACCTCAGACGGGGCTCCTTCACCACCGTTGAGGGGGGCGACGGGGGGAACTGCTCGCACTGCAACCGCCTGCGCCTTACTGCCAACGGAAAAGTGAAACCCTGTCTGTTCAACGATCTTGAATTCGATATCCACAACCCCGGCATCCGGGAAGCGCTGATACAGGCTATCCGGCATAAGCCCGAAAAGGGATCGGTGAATACCGTAAATGCCTTTAATAATATTGGAGGATAATACCCCCCGATTCCCTAAAGGGGAAGATCCTCCCCTTCAGGGAATTTTGGGATAAAAAGATGAAATATGAAACCAACCCTTTCACATACCGACTCCACCGGCAAAGCAGACATGGTTGATGTGAGTAATAAAATTACTCAAATTAGAACCGCCACTGCCCGTGGCCATATTACCCTGTCGCCTGAAACAATCTCCCTGATCCGGGAAAATCAGATGAAAAAAGGAGACGTGCTGACTGTCGCTGAAATTGCCGGGATCCAGGGTGGTAAAAAGACGAGTGAACTCATCCCGCTTTGTCACCCGCTGCAAATCACTAAGATGGATGTCAGAACTGAATTGGATAATACCGGTGTGCTGGTGCAAGTCACAGCAAAATGCATCGGCCAGACCGGCATCGAAATGGAGGCATTAACGGCTGTGTCCATTTCACTGCTTACTATCTATGATATGTGTAAAGCGGTGGATAAATCTATGGTGATCGGGAATATCAGTCTGATAGAGAAAATAAAGGAAAAAATAGAACACAGATAACACAAAAACCACAGATTATCACTGATCCGATCTGTGAAAATCAGTCAAATCAGTGTCATCCGTGTTCTAATTGAAAAAGAAATGCAAAAAATAGTAATTCTGTCCCTCAATATCTCCGAAAAGAAAGGGACTGTCAAACATCCCGTCCCATCGATCAGTCTGACAAAAAACGGGATTGAAGGGGATGCCCACAGCGGGCCATGGAACCGGCAGGTCAGCATGCTTGGAATAGAGAGCATCCGGAGGTTTGAAAGGGAAGCAAAACGAACGATCCGTTTTGGGGAGTTTGCAGAGAACATCACCACTGAAGGAATTGAGCTATGGAAATGCCAGCCCCTAGATCGGTTTATCGGGGATACGTTCGAACTTGAAGTCACACAGATCGGTAAAAAATGTCACGGGAACTCCTGCGCCATCTTCAAGGAGGTGGGTAACTGCGTGATGCCAAAAGAGGGAATCTTTGTCAGGGTTGTGGACAGGAGGACAAGCGGACAAGCGGACAAGCGGACAAGCGGACAGGTGATCGAGAATCAAGAAATCGAACATCGACAATCGACAATCGACAATCGACAATCGACAATCAATAGATTGACCCCAGACTCCTCCCTCCTCTATCAGCCAAAGATTTTCTCTGCCCGTATCATCACTCTCTCTGACAGGGCCTTTTGCGGGGAGTATGAGGATAAGTCGG
>JAFGNY010000082.1 GCA_016926765.1 Bacteroidales bacterium
GAAACACTGGATGACCTTTTAGCAATTGTTCATCACGAGCTTGGAAAGATTATTGACACAACAAATTTCTTCGTAGCCTTATACAATGAGAAAACAGATTCTATTACACTCCCCTATCACGTCGATTTCAAGGATAAATTTGCTTCCTTTCCTGCAGGGAAGACCATGACAGGTTATGTTATCAAAGAGAAAAAGCCGGTTTTAGCGGACGATAAAGAGATTTACAATCTCGTCAAACAGGGGATTATTGATATCGTGGGAACTCCTTCCAAAGTCTGGCTGGGTGTTCCCCTCATCGTTGAACATAAGGTAATCGGAGCCATCGTTGTACAAAATTATACTGATAAAAAGTGCTATACTGAAGAAGACCTTTCGTTAATGATGTTCGTTGCCGACCAGGTTGCAGGTCTGGTTATGCGGAAAAATACTGAAGATAAACTAAGGAAAGAACAGGCATACCTGGATCAATTGTACCAATGCTCGTCTGAGGCCATCCTTATGATTGATAACCAAGGGAATGTTCAGTCGATCAATAAAGAATTCAGCAATCTTTTCGGATATCCGGAAGATGAAATCCTTGGCAAGAACATCGATGAGATGATTGTCCCAAAGCATCTTAGTGATGAAGGCATTCGAAATACTAACCGCGCCCTGACTAACGAACGAGTGGAAATGGAATCTGTCCGCCAGCATAAAAATGGTATGCTGATTGACGTATCCATCCTGGTTACCCCCATCTTCTTTGAAGGAACGATTGTAGGCGCTTACGGAATTTACCGCGATATCACAGACCGCAAACGAATTGAACAGAGTCTGATCGTGGCCAAAGAGAAGGCAGAGGAGTCTGACCGTTTAAAATCTGCTTTTCTTTCCAATATGTCCCATGAAATCCGTACACCAATGAATGCAATCCTCGGATTTTCAAGCCTTCTTTCTGATCCGGGAGCAACTGAAGAGGAGAAAAAAGAGTATATCGAGATTATCAGGGAGAGAGGTAACGATCTGATGAGGATCATCAGCGATATCATTGATGTTGCTAAAATCGAATCGGGACAACTTAAGATTAACATTAAAGATTGCAAAGTGAACCGGTTGCTTGAGGATATCCATACTATTTTCATACAGATCAAAGACAAGCAGGAAAAACATGCTGTTCAACTAAGAACTTCTTGTCAGGTTTCCGATTCCGAATTTACTATCCTCACAGATCCCCAGCGACTTCGCCAAGTCATTACCAATCTTGTAGAAAATGCGCTGAAGTTTACCGAGAAGGGGGAGGTTGAGTTTGGATATACCATCAAAGAAGATTTTGGTTTTGGAAAATCCATCGAATTTTTCATCCAGGATTCTGGGATTGGCATCCCTGAGGATATGCATAAAGTGATTTTTGAACGGTTCAGACAAGTAGACGACTCACATACCCGAAAGTATGGTGGTACAGGCCTGGGACTCACGATTTGTAAAAACCTGGCTCATTTGATGGGGGGCGAACTTACTATGGAATCAACTGTTGGAAAGGGGACCAGGTTTACCATCACCCTTCCCATGTGGACTATTAGCTCCATAAAAGAGGAGCCGGTTACAAAACCTTCGAAAACAATCAGTGTAGACTGGCAGGATAAAGTCATCCTGGTCGCTGAGGACGAAGAATCCAACTATTCATTTCTTGAACATGTACTTAAACGAACCGGCGTCAAACTTTTTTGGGCACAAAACGGAAAGGATGCCGTAAATATCGCAAAAACGGAAAAAATTGATCTGATCCTGATGGATATCCGCATGCCAGGGATGGATGGTTATGAAGCAACTGGAATTATAAAGAAAGAGAATAGGGCCATCCCGATCATTGCACAAACGGCCTATGCGCTCAAGGGGGAAAGAGAGATGAGCATTAACGCCGGATGTGATGACTATATTTCTAAACCAATCGATATAACTGAACTGATGGGGATATTATCAAAATACATAAAATGACCCATTCAGCTTCTTCACGTAATCCAAGGTATCTGATTCTCCTTATATTCCTTGGAATTTCAATCTTAGTCACTTCTGGCGGATACATATATTATAACTACCGGAAAGAAATCATCCGTACTGAAAAACTAAACGATCTAAAAGCCATTGCCGACCTGAAAATGATTCAGATTTTGAATTGGAGGGCAGAACGGATTTCAGATGCTGAACTTATTGTTAACAACCCGTTCATCAGGAAAAACATCGGAAAAATCTTCGATTCCACCGAGACAATTTTTAAAGCCGTTTTTTTTCAGTTCATTCAAAACGCAAAAGAGGATTTTAATTATCAGAATATTTTTATCTTTTCCAAAAATGGGAAATTACTGACTTCCACGCCTTCTGATAACATCATCCATGACGAGGTAATCCAACACTACATGAATTTGGCCAGAGACTCTGCTGCTACATATTTTGCCGGATTTGAACCCAGCCATGATACAACTCCATTGCTGGATATTGTCACGCCACTAAAAGTCAACGGGACCTACAACGGATTCGCGGTTTTTCAGATTGATCCCAATAAATATCTCTTCCCCTTAATTCAAGCTTGGCCAACTCCCAGTAAGTCTTCAGAGACTCTGATCTTCACGGTGAATGAAGATAAAATTACCTTTTTAAACGAGCTCCGGTATCAACAAGACTCCTCTTCGCGGTTAACAATACCATTATCTGAAAAAAACATAGCAGCAGTTATGGCGGCGGAAGGAACACGTGGCTTTACTGAGGCAATTGATTATCGTGGGAAACCTATCATTGCCTACCTGCAAAAATTCCCCGGAATTGATTGGTATATGATCGCGAAAACTGACCAGGACGAGATTTTTAAGCCAATGAAGCGTGAAACATTTATGATCTCGATCATCATCATCCTTCTGCTTGTTTTCATTGGAATCATCTCCTATCTGGTTTTAAAAAACTACTTATCTTCTTTTTTCATCAAACAGGTTCATGCTGAACTGGGGGTCAGATCCTCTGATGACATTGCTCACCGAAAGTTATTTGAACAGCAGATTCAGAAACTGAACAGATTGTATTCCACACTGATCAGTATTAACCAAATCATTGTAAGAGCGCAAGCAATGGGAACCATGCTTCAGGATGTATGCAACATCCTGATCGAGAAAGGACAGTACCGGATGGTTTCTGTGGACCAGATTATCTCAGGAAAGCTGGAAACCTCATTTCAGGCTGGTTTTGTTAACGGGTACTATGATCCAACTATACAATCTCCTGGTGATTCAATTACTGGAGAAGGTCCAATCGGAATTACATATAAAACCAGGAAATATGTTTTATGCCAGGATATCGACACTGAACCCCTGATGGCTCCGTGGAGGGATGAAGCCCTTCGAAGAGGATATCGGTCTTCAGCTACATTTCCTGTTCATGGCAAGGGAGATGTTATCGGTGTGATCACTATTTTTTCAGGCGTCGTGAATTGGTTTGATGCTGAAGAGATCTATCTTCTTGAACAATTAGCTGATGAGATCGGTTATGCCATGGAGTTTTTCTTTATTGAAGAGAAAGGGAAAGAGATACAGGAAGAACTCGCAGCCTCTGAGAAGAGATTTTCCCAGGTATTTGAGTCGATGAATGATGGGGTGGCCATCCATGAACTTATTTTTGATGACGAACATCGTCCGGTGGATTACAGGATCCTTGACCTAAATCCAAAATTCGAGGAGATCACCTCTATTCCGTTGAAAAAAGCAATCGGATCAACAGCAAGTGAATTGTACCGAATTTCTCCTCCCCCCTTTCTTGAAATTTATGCCCAGGTAGCTTTAACCGGACGTTCCACTGTTATTGAGGAGTACTTTTCACCCATGGAGAAACATTTCCGCATCGCGGTTTTTTCGCAATCCCATGGTGGATTCACCACAGTATTCCAAAATATTACTGAGCAAGTCAGAGCCAGAGAATATTTAGAGAAGATGACCATCGAACTGGAAAAAAGGGTAGCTGAACGAACGGCCCTTCTTGAAACTGCCAATAGAGAGTTGGAATTATTTGCCTATTCGATTTCACACGACCTGAAAGCCCCTCTGAGATCCATCAGCGGATTTTCACAAATTCTTGAATCCAGATACCATTCAGCCCTAGATGATGAAGGTAATCACTACCTGCAAAATATCATCCAGTCAGGAAAAAACATGCATCAACTCATCGAGGGAATTCTCAGTTATTCCAAGCTTGGAAGAAAAAAACCGGACTTGTCATCCGTGGACCTTAAACTACTCATTGAAGAAAGCCTCATTCCCATTAATTCACTGGTTGACTCGACGAAAACCGTAATTACCCTTCCATTAGAAACCCTGTTCGTCAAAGGCAATTCCCTCCTATTGAATCAGCTTTTTATAAACCTGATTATCAATGGAATAACTTATCAGCCTGTTGGACAAAGTCCTGAAATCGACATCTCCTGGATAGAAGAAGGGAACTATGTCATTGTTTCGGTCAAGGATAATGGTATCGGGATATCTGAGCAGTTCCACTATAAAGTCTTTCAGATGTTTCAGCGTCTGCACCGGGATGAGAAGTACCAGGGAACCGGAATAGGATTGGCAATCGCACAAAAAGTAGTAGAGATTCATGAAGGTGAAATTTGGATTTCCAATTCGAATATCGGACTGGGATCAACATTCAATGTCAAACTTTTAAAATCAGAATGCATATGACAAAACCTGCAACAATCTTACTGGTCGAAGACCAACGAATGGATATCGAGCTTACGCTGAATGCCTTCCGGGAAGCAAGACTAGCCAACAGTATCCGGGTTGCAACAACCGGAGAAGAGGCACTCCATTATCTTGAAGGAGAAGGTGAATTTTCTGACAGGCAATCGCATCCACTCCCCGACCTGATCCTCCTCGATTTGAAGATGCCGGGCATTGATGGATTCGAAGTCCTGAAGATGATAAAAACGACAGATAAATTAAAGCGAATCCCTGTCATCGTTTTGACTTCATCCAAAGAGGAAGGAGATCGTGCCTTGTCTTATGACCTGGGCGCAAACAGTTACCTCGTAAAACCAGTCTCTTTTGACGGATTTCTACATACTGTTAAAGAAATTGGAGAATACTGGATCGTTTTGAATGTCAAACCACCACTGAATGCTTAAGCAGCCGGTCATGTGCAGTGATTGTAAAAAACGTGTGGAATGAAAAAGAGATTACTGAGTTTCAGGTATGCGTTTCAGGGACTTTTCCATTTATTCAGGGGGCAGCCCAATGCATGGATTCATTTGATCGCTGCGATTGGCGTGATC
>JAFGNY010000083.1 GCA_016926765.1 Bacteroidales bacterium
ATACGAAGTTGTGTTAAATTTGAATTATTTGGTTGAAGTAAAAAACGGGTTAAAATCGGACGGTAAGCGAAGGAAGGTAACTCTGGATTTTATTTCGTGACTCCGGAGGGATTCAAACCCCCAACCTTCTGATCCGTAGTCAGATGCTCTATTCAGTTGAGCTACGGAGCCATTTATCTGCGCAAAGGTATGAATTTTTATTATTCAAAGTCAATTGCCAGGAAGTTTCATCAGTTTTACAAGTTCATCCCCCGTACCGATGCGGTAGCCTTCTGAAAGAAAATTGATGATCCCCGCCGGATTGATGAAAAGTACGACCGGGTAGTTCTCGATCAGAGGAACGGTAAGGGAATGTGAGATCAGATGAAGCGGAAAAGAATCATTCAATGCGACGATCACATTCCCGGGAAGTTCTTCTCTTTCCTTGCTTGTGAACCGATCCATTTCTTCTTTTCCGGGGAAGAAGAGGATCACGGAACCATTCCATTTTTCAATTTCTTCAGCTTTCGCTTTGAAATCAGACATCAAATGCCTGGAGGGTTCTTTTTCAGGTTCCATCCAGGCCATGATAATTCCTTTGGCCGGATCTGTCCCGGCCCCTGCCATTGAAAGAGCTTCTTGAAGCTTGGGTTTGTTCAAGGAGCCATAGACGGGTGGTGGTGTAAAGTCCCTGCGAAGGGTCAGGAGCAATTCAGTGCTGTGGTCTCCGGCCAGTTGTACCTGAACCATTCTGACTAATACTGTTCCACCGGAAAGGCGATTCCCGGTGACAATCAGGTAGGTGCCCGGAACCAACTGAAGTGTCGCCGGATACTGTTTCACCAGCTCACTGTTTTCATAATCAAGGGTACGGAAAAACCCCTCTTTGTTCTGCTCAATGGTATAGTGGATGTAATATTCCGGTACAAGAGCATTTTCCGGGTCACTGAGAAGTTTTAACGTTGCATTCCGCTCAGGCTCTGCAGGAGGGTCCTCAAAATAGACATCTTTCCATTGACCTTCAGAGAGGTATTGGGGAATTTTTGTCGCTGGCTCAAGTCTGGCCGGGATCGTTATGCTGCGGCATAGCGCCACAAAAAAAATATCCCTGGAGTGCGGATCCGCAACCTTCACTTCGCAGACTCCGACAGGAGTCAGAGGGGCCCGGCCATAATTTGCTTTTTTATCAATAGCAATCGTGGTTTTAACCCAGTTGACAAGGTATTCAGGATCCTGACCCACACTATCTGCAAAGGATGTACTGATTTTTTTTCTCAGGAAACGATGGAAAGGCTTCAGCAATTCATTGTCGATCCTTGGATTCATTACATATTCAACAAACAGGCCATCTGCTGACTCCTGACTGCCCATTGCCAATTGCCAACTGCCAACAGAATTAACGGCATCTGCCAGGACAGCAGGATGAATATCATGCAGATCTTTCTCAGAAATTACCGCTAACAGAGGAAAGATAAATTTTTGAAGCGTATCGGGTGTGTCTGAGATAAATGTAATGATCTGTCTCCAGTTTCCTCTTGAACGTTCAAGAAAATACCATAACGTATCCGGGTTCAATCCTAAAGTGGCAGCCAGCCGGTAGCTTTTTGATGAGTCGATGAACGTCCCTTCATAAGCAGTCCGGAGCTGGTCCTCAAACTTCAGCTTCACGCTGTTCACATTCCTCATGGAATCGGTGACCGGATCTGAGACCTGTTGCTGTATAGGAGGTGTTAAATCCAGATCAAAGGTGAATGCAGCTCCTGTTGTCCACCGAAGGATCACATCCACGGAATCCATGGCACGAACATCTGCATGCGCAAATCCATAGTGTCCCTCTTTTGCTGCCCAGATCAGGAGATCCCCGAATCCGGTCAGAAATGAAGCCATCCCGTTTTGATCCGATTTTGTCTTCAGCAGAGGATAAAATTCCGCGTAGTTGTAAAGTTGAAATTCAACCTCAGCACCGGGCACTGTCTGGTAAAGGGTGTCCAGAACACGGACCCATATGCGCTTTGTATCCGTGTAATTTGACAGAATGTTTATCTGGGTGAACCGTTCGTCTTTCAATAAGATATCTTCCCGCCCTTCATAGTCGCCGAACACATTGGTGTTGACCAGCATAGCTCGTTTTGCCGGAGCGGTAAACCAGGCAATATCGAGGTTGGGTTCCGGTTCACAGGCTCCAAGGTAGTGCCAGGTCGAATCAATCCAAACTTCCACCCAGGCGTGGTTATCATCACAATGTGCCCACCGGGGTGTATAACACTGCCTGGCAGGAATGCCGACTGAGCGTAACGCAGCCGTTGTAAACGTAGATTCTTCTCCGCAGCGCCCGTAAGCGGTCCTTACAGTTGCCAACGGGGAAGATGTACGGCCGTCGGTCCCCCTGTAGCATACCTTCTCGTGACACCAGTGGTTCACTTTCAGCGCCGCTTCTTTCATCGTCATCCCGTGGAGGCGATCTTTCAACTCAGAGAAAAACACCCATCTCGACGAGTCAAGGTTTTCGTTGTTCACCCGGATAGGCAAAACAAAATGACGAAAGATATCTTCGGGAATCTGGCTTCCCCAGGAAAAAGTATCCCTTGCTGCCAGAGAAGTTCTGACATTCTTAAGAAAAAACTTTCCATCATAATCCGCCAGATCATTTAACGACATGAAGGCATAGAGAAACTCAAGGGCTTCTTTCTCTTCCATCGTCAGAGGATCCCGAAAGACACCAAACAGCGTGTCAGCCCGGTTTTTTGCCAGTTCCTGTTGTTTCTCAAACTGGACCCTGACTTTTTGCCGGTAATCCGGATCGGAGATGAAATGACTGCCTTTGTTGCAGGAGAGGATGAATCCGATGAAGAGGATACAGAGCAGGGGGTAAAAGGTTTTCATGGATGTACGTTTAGAAATCAATAGTAAACTCTCCCTGTGAGTTCGCTACAACACAGTCAGGAACAGGAGGGTTAAACCCGATGAATTTGATCAGAAATTCGTTGTATTTTGAAGGATAACTGCCTTCTGCAGATGAAAAAAGTAGCTGCCCGGCTTCCGGGTTGAACCGGATCTCCCGTTGATAAAAGACCCCTTTTTCATTGTCAAATGTCACCCCGTCGTCTTCATAAAGGTTGAATGAGCTGCCTTGTTCGCCATTGTAGATCCAGAGTTCCAATACAGGAGAGGGAGACTGGTCTGTGTATTGAATAACGGATTGAAGCGGAAGAATACTCCCGGCTTTGACAAACACCGGAAGGTTATTTAAGGGAGCGTCAACAATAACCTCTGAATTGCCGGAAAATTGAGTCTGATCCGAAAACCGGTACCAGGTGCCTTCAGGAAAATATACTTTCTGAAATTTTTGAACACTCGTAACCGGAGCGATCAGTAATGCGTCTCCGAACAAATATTGATTCTGATAATTCCAATCGTAAATCTTCGGATCGTATGTGTAGTTGATTGCAAGAGATCTGGCAACCGGCAGTCCCGATATACTTGAGAGACGAAACATCGAGTAGAGGTAGGGGAGCAACCGGTATCTGAGGTTGATCAGCGTTCTGGCCTGGGACTCTGATCCCTCTCCGAAAGACCAGGGTTCCTGGTCAAGGCTGTTCACTTCAGAATGTGTCCGGAAGAAAGGAGTAAAGACCCCTACGGAGAGCCATCGGAGGAAGAGTTCCCTCGTTGGACTGCCGATGAATCCGCCAACATCCGATCCGGTGAATGAGATTCCCGATAATCCCATACTGGTCATCAGGCGTACACCCTGAAGCAGGTCGTTGTCGGTGGCAGAATTGTCGCCTGTCCAGACGGCCGAATAGCGCTGGATCCCTGAAAACCCCGCACGGGTAAGGACAAAAGGCCTCCTGCCATTCATAAGTTTACGCGTTCCTTCATACGTAGCTCTTGCCATTTCGAGTCCATAAATATTATGCGCTTCAGCCATGGTAGCCCCATGTCCGTCGAAGTTGAATTCCACAATATCCGGGATCGATTGGCCCCATGCCGAAGGTTCGTTCATGTCATTCCAGAATCCCTGGATCCCTTGGGAAATCATCGGCTGAAATTGTTTCCCCCACCATAACCGAGTCTTCTCATTGGTGAAATCCGGGAAATGACAACGACCCGGCCAAACATTCCCGGTATATAACCGGCCTCCCGGATACTTGATGAAAAAGTCCCCGAGTATCCCTTCTTTATAGGCTGAATATCCGTGCTCAATTTTAATCCCCGGGTCGATGATGACAACGGGATGAAATCCCATCTCATGCAACTTACCGATCATCTCCTCCGGATGAGGGAACCGCTCCGGATGCCAGGTGAATATCTTGTATTTATCCATGTAGTCGATGTCGAAATAGATCACGTCGCAGGGGATCTGTTTCTCCCTGAATTTCAAGGCGACACTCATTACCTCCGATTCGGGGTAATACCCCCACCGGCTCTGCTGATAACCCAGACTCCAATAGGGTGGGAGAGGCATCCGGCCGGTCAGCCAGGTGTAATCTTCCAAAATACCTGCAACCGAGCCGGCCCCGAAGAAGTAATAGTCCATCTCGCCTCCTGCTGCCGAAAAAAAGGAAAACAGATCATCCGTAGAGGCGCCAAAATTGAAGAGGGTTTTGAAGGAGTTATCCAGGAAGATTCCATAGGTCAGACTATCATGGATTCCGATAAAAAAGGGAATGCTCTGATAAAGAGGGTCTTCCCGGTCACTATATGCCGGGATGTCGCGGTTCCAGTTTACATACGCCTGGCCACGGCGATTGAGCGGGCCGGTTTTTTCTCCCAGCCCGATGAATTTCTCATCAGGGAAGAGGTTACGGTGACAGGTGACTTCCTCTCCCAGCCAGGTAACTCCGAAATCTTCAAACTCTTCCGAAAACAAGTGTCCATCGCGATCAAAGAAACTGATACGTAATGGTTTTTTTTGAATTTTGACAACCATTCCGGAAGTATACAACAGAAGTTGACTTGCAGTCTCATCCACGTTGTCGAAGGAGTTTCCTGGTTTACGGATGACGGTGTAGGAAAAATCAGGTTGTGCTGGTTGTCGCGTTGCGCTAATCCTTACAATTGTTGGGGAGTAGCAGGAGATCTGTACAGCTGCATTGGCTGTCCTGATCAGAATACCATGGTCCGTTTGTTCCCAGGATTGGACTGGCGCGATCAATTCGGGGGAGGAACTGGTTTGGGCTATAATAGATGTAGACCAGCTCAAAATCAACAAGAAAGCAGAAAGTTTTTTCATAATTTCAGTTGTAGTTCTTTACCGGTGCTCCGTTCTCCGGATAATCTCATTCTGGAGATCCTCTCCCAGGTCATTAAAATAATCGGAGTATCCGGCAACCCGGACGATGAGATCCCTGTATTTTTCGGGATGTTTCTGGGCATCGCGAAGGGTGGATGCTGAAACCACGTTGAATTGGATGTGGTGTCCGTTCATCCTGAAGTAGCCTCTGATCAATGCCGTCAGCTTTTTTATTGCTTCTTCGCTTTCGAAAAAATCGGGAGAAAATTTCTGATTGAGCAAAGTCCCTCCCGTGCGGAGATGGTCGATTTTGGCGGCAGATTTCAGGACAGCTGTAGGGCCTTTGATATCGGCTCCCTGGAAAGGTGAAATACCCTCAGAAAGAGGTTGTTTTGCTTTTCGGCCATCGGGAAGTGCCCCAATCACACTTCCGAAATAAACATGCGAAGTGGTTGGAAGCAAATTGATCCGGTGTACTCCTCCGATAGAGGTGGGACGGCTATCGACAGCCTCAAAGAAAAGTTCAAATACTTTCCGGGCCTGGTCATCTGCATAGTCGTCGTCGTTACCGTATTTTGGAGTGTTGTAGATCAGCTCTAACCTGAATTCATCGTAATCCCTGAAGTCATTTTTCAGCGCATGGAGGAATCCACTCATTGAAATAGTTTGGTTATCAAATACATGGTATTTCAGAGCGGTAAGCGAATCTGTCAGGCTACCGAGGCCTACACCCTGGATATAGGTCGTATTGTACCGTGCACCCCCGGCATTGTAATCCTTCCCGTTTTGGATGCAGTCATCGATGATCAGAGAAAGGAAAGGCGCCGGCATCTCATCGGCAAAGATCCGGTGGATGATGTTGTTCCCTTTGATCTTTATTTCGATAAAATGGTTGAGTTGTACTTGATAGGCTTCCATCAGCGTATTGAGGGAGGTGAAGGTTGCGGGATCTCCGGTACGAGGTCCGATCTGCTTCTTGATCCTTGGATCAAAACCATTATGAAGGGTCAGTTCAAGGATTTTTGTCAGATTGAAATAACCGGAGAGGATATACGCTTCTGTACCGAAAGCACCGGCTTCCACACAGCCGCTGGCTCCTCCGTTGCGGGCATCTGTTTCCGTTTTTCCCTGCCGGGTAAGTTCCTGTATTATGGCATCCGAGTTGAAATAGGAGGGTTGTCCGAACCCTGTTTTAGTAATCAAAAGAGCTCTGTCAATCAGGCTATCCGGATTTTTCCGGCTGACCTGCACCATGGAGCTGGGCTGCAGCAGGCGCATCTCCTCAATCACATCCAGGATGAGGAATGTCAGCTCGTTGACTCCATCCGAGCCGTCGGATGTCAATCCTCCCAGGTTGATCAGCGAAAAATCGGTATAGGTATTACTTTCTAATGCTGTGACACCGATTTTCGGAGGTGCGGGATGGTTATTGAACTTGATCCAGAAGCACTGCAGCAACTCCCCGGCACGCTCTTTCGTCATCGTCCCTGCTTCCAGTTCACGCTTATAGAAAGGGTACAGGTGCTGATCCAGCCGGCCGGGATTGAATGAGTCCCATGGATTCAGTTCAGTGATTACGCCAAGATGGATAAACCAGTAATGCTGAAGTGCCTCGTGAAACGATTCCGGCGCGTGTACAGGGACTTTTCGGCAGATCCGGGCAAGCTCTTCAATCTCCGATCTCCGATCTCCGATCTCCGATTGCCTGATTTCGAATTTCGAATTTCGAATTTCTTCGTCAACCAGTTTATCAAGAGCTTCAGCATACCGGATTGCAAACAAGATAACAGCATTGGCAGCGATCTCCATCGCTTTAAGCTGTTCTATTTTCGCTTCTTTTTTCTCACTTGCCCGCTTGTCCGCTTGTATGCTTGTCCGCTTCTTTTGAATCTCTTCGATCAGATCCAGCATTCCCTTCTGATAGATTTTCCCTCCGGCTACCGTATGTCCGGGGGCCCGTTGCTCCTGAAATTCAGTGAAAACCCCTGCCTTGTATGCATTCAGCCAGGCAGGTTCCATTGAAGCCATAATCCGGTCGCGGGTACTTCGTCCTTTCCAGTAGGGAATGATTTTTTCAGCGTAAATCTTTTTTGTTTCCTCATCCACCCTGAAGGAGACTTTTTTGCGTTTGTCCAAAATTTCAAGATCCTCGAGCGAATGCACGGTAATTTCAGGGTAAGTGGGACAGGCTTTCGGGGCAGGTCCGCGTTCTCCGACAATCAGCTCTCCCTCATTGATACAGAGAGCCTTGTTCTTCAGGATGTACTCAAGGATTCTCGCCCTCCTGACAGGGATAGAGATGGTCTTATCCTCAACGCTCTGGTAAAACTCCGTTACGAGTAATGCCCTTTCTGCACTGATCCGGTTCACTGCATCAAGACTCTGTGTCTTTAACTTCCTGATCCTGTCTGTCATCCTACTTTCAACATCTTAACTTACTAACTCACCATCTCACCAGGTCGCCAGCTCGTTACCTGTCGTGCAAAGATATTGAAAAGGGAAACTTAAGGCAAAAGTCATTGACTGGATAATGGAATTTACTATTTTTAGCGATCAGTTAACAGATATCCAATAATTCCTTCTCAAGCGAATGATGATTCGAAGAACGATTTACCTTATTATTTTTCTGCTGGGCTTCAGCCTGGCTTTTGCAAACCAACCTGATTCACTGATTTTATCCCTGCTTCTGAAAAAGGGTAAACTCCTTGAACTTAACAATAAGGATAGTGCAATGATTGTTTACAAGAGCATTCTTGTAAAAGCGGATTCCATTGGACTTTTTAACAGGGAAATCGCTGATATTTCTGCGAAGCTGGCGAATTATGAGTATTACCGGGGAAATACTGAAATGGCCATCACACTGGCATTACGTGCCTTACGATATTATGAAGAGAAGGCGGAAAGTAAGAAGACCACGCAAGTAATGATCCTGGTTGGTGATATCCTTCGCGGAAATGAACTGTATGACCAAAGTCGGGAATATCTCTTTAATGCCATGAATAAGGCTAAGGAACAAGATGACAGTGGACTGCTCATGAACGCCTCCAATAGAATAGCTGCATTGGGCATTGACGATACCCGGATTCCTCAGGATACTTCGGAGAGATATGCCATGTTATCCCTGGAAATTGCCCGCAAGCAGCAAAACGATTCTATGATCTATAACAACCTGAATATTTTAGGTGTACTTGAGATCCAGAGGGGGAACTATCACAAATCCCTTGCTTATCTGGTCGATGCCCTCAAGATTGCACAGACTTCCTTTGGTGAAGATGAACCGTTGATTCTTCACAATATGGCAAGAAACAAGTTTCTGCTGGGACACACCGGGGAAGCAGTTGGATTGGAAAAGCGTGCTTTTCAATTGGCACACACGCTTAACATCCCTCAATATGTGCGTCTGGCCTCCTCCTACCTGAAGGATTACTATCGATCAGTAGGGAATTATCAGGAGGCGCTGTACTATACTATCCAGTATTACGATGCAAAGGAGTTTATTCTGACACAGAAAGTTCTGGTTCAACTAAAGGAATTCAATAACCGCATGGAAGCGGAGAAGCAGCATTTGGAAAACCAGCGGCTGATTTATGAAAAAAAACTGACCGATGGCCGCTTGCGGAATTTTATGATCGCTGGAGTCCTTCTGGCTATCCTCCTCATCATGACAACGGGTTTCATGTTCTATCAGCGAAGGCAGAGGCAGCACATCAGGAAGATAGCTACCCAGCTTGATCAGTCAAACACGGTGCTAAAGAGGTTTATTTCGGTGCTCGGACATGATCTGCGATCACCATTCAATGCCCTCATCGGGTTTACCGATCTCCTCAAGAATGAACCTTCTTTGAGTTCTCAGGAACGGGAGAAGGCTATCGAAAGGCTTTACAATGTAACCCGTTCGACCTACCGGCTGCTTGAGAGGATACTGGAATGGTCGCAGCTACAGTCCGGTTTTGTAAAACCTGTCATGAAATCATGCGATCTCTCTGAACTTATCAGGGACCCCATCCATATTCTCGAACCGGCTGCCCTTCTGAAGAACATCCGGATTTCCTATCATTATCCGGGTCCGGTCACAATTTTCGCAGATGAAAACATGATCCTGACGGTTATCCGGAATATTCTCTCCAATGCAATAAAATTTTCGCATCAGGGAACCAACATCGAAATTGGAATTTCCTCTGAAAAAAATCCTGTTTCTCTGTATATCCGTGATAATGGTATAGGAATTTCTCATGAGAACCTGGACCGGTTGTTCCAACTGGATAATAATTATAAGTCTCAGGGTACAGCAGGTGAAGCAGGTACCGGTTTGGGACTGATCCTGTGCAGGGAATACATTTCCATGCATGGAGGTAAGTTGGAAGTAACCAGCCAGGAGGGGAAGGGAAGTACTTTCACGATCATCCTTCCCTAAGGGTTCATCTGTCAAATTTCAGTTTTCCCGGAATGATCCTTTCAATTTAAATAGTTTGTATATTTGAATTGTCACTCTTAAATCAATTGTTAATGGTCTGAAGAACAGTATTATGAAAAAAATTCTTATGGTTATTATGCCCTTCTTCCTGGTCCATCAGGGATATGCTCAGGAACCGGATTCAACACCGCCTGAGAAACAGCGAAAATTCTCAATTGGACTTGATTACACTTACATGTCTACCAGTTTGAACCTTACCGGCATGTCGTTCCAATCTATCTGGGATGGACAGGATCTTGGGACAGAGATTCTGCCATTGGATGAGATCGATTCCGTCAATGCATTCGTTGACTACAGCAACCGGTTTCAGGGTCTTCATCTTGAGGTTGGTATGATCTTTCTGAACAAGCCGGCCAGTAGATGGAAAGTAGAAGGAAAAGTCTTGATTGGACTTGTAAAACGAAAATATAATGTCTACAATCAATCGACTGACATAACAGACATGCAGATCACATCGGAGGCTATCACACCTGGCTTTGGGTATACGATGAATATTGGCTATACGTTCAATTCCTTTTGGGGTGTCAGGGCAGTACCCTATATATTTTATTCCTGGGGAAAATCCAATAAGGTGGAAGACAATGTGCATCCGGTTGTTCCGGGAATGACTGAGTGTCGTTCAAACAAATCCAACTATCTCTATGCTCGTTTTAATCTGATGGCGACCCTGACCGTTAAAAATTTCACTGTTTTTGCCGGACCCGGATTTTACCTTCTTCGTATTTGGAATAATTATGAGATCCTTCGGGAGGATCCCATCGACGGGACGATGTACGAAGATTATATTGAATCCAGGTTGTTTTCACCCTCCTTTATTGATGCAACTGTTGCCCTGGAGTGGCAATTTGTATCCTGGATGTCGGTGAATCTGACTGGAGCGGCAGGAAACGATTTGATGATCAGGGCAGGAATCAGGTATCATTTGTAATTCAGTTATTCTCGAAAAAACACAAGAAGATGAAAAAAGATATAGTTTCTTTGATAATGGCCGTCGTTCCTTTCCTAATATCGGCGCAGAGTACCTCTATTCAACCAGATCTCTTCATTCATGACGATTCCTATACATACGGATGCAATAAAAGCACTCCTGCCTTCTTCAACTTCCAGGGCAATATGCTGAT
>JAFGNY010000084.1 GCA_016926765.1 Bacteroidales bacterium
ACATGAATTCCCAGTTTCTTGATACTATTATTCCAATAGAATTCTGATTGACCGTTGAATCCCCCCCCCACATTGAACTGCACAGCGCCCTCCGGACCTGCAGCAGCAGGGATCGCAGGAAGTTCTCCCCAATAACCATTTCCTGAGGCATCAGTATAGAGCACGCGACCGGCACTCTGCCTCCCGTCAACGATCTGTATAGCGTATAAAGATCCTCCCAGCAGTACATACCGGTTGCTGGTAGCATGTGTAAAGTAACCTCCCCAGTCGGATGCCTTTCCGTAGACGCCGTAATTTATCACCCCATCACCCGCAATCCCATATACCCCATACGATGTAAGACCAAACAATCCTTTGCCATAGACACCATATACAACCGTACCAGAATATGCTTCTGACAAAATACCGTAATTTGCATTAGTATACCCGTTTCTCTGGCTCGTTGTATGAATTCCGAACAATTCATTTGGATTTGCTACATCGTATGATACATTATTATAAATCCCCGTTAGCGAACCAATTAGTCCCGAGTGAGTGTGATCGCTCAAGATACCCGTTTGATCCTGGGTGGTTGATTCACTGACAATATGTGCACCCCGAGTGTACCCGGCATTTTGAGAACCTGTGTGCGATGCTTTCACATAAATGCCTGTTCCCGAGTTCTGAGAATTGGTATGCTTGAAATAACCAGCGTAACCCATTGAAGTAACAGTATTCATGTTGGAATAAAACCCATAAGTATACGAAATCTCATTTGCCAACTGTATATTTGTTCCGATTATACCCGAAGGATATAAATAGGAACCATTGTCTATCCATAAATTTTGCGAATAATTTGTCAATCGTTCCCAGGTTGAGCCATTATAATAATAAAAACCGTTGATACCATCGGTTTGATAGACCATCAATCCCTCTGCTGGCGTAATGATCAGTAAGCGTTGTGCCTGGTTCATCCTTGGGATGAGTAATCCCTTATTGGCTGAGGTCACATCCAGCATAGCAGATGTGTGGGGAGCCGCACCAGTAGTATTAATTCCAACCTGGGCGTGAAGGACATTCTGACAAAGCAGAAATAAGCCTGTTGCGAAAATCAGGTAAAGATTTCTCATATGATCATGATTTTGTGATTGTAAAAAAATATAAATATACAATATGAAATTCCAAAAGTCAAAAACTGAGCCTAGAAAACCGTAAAAAAAAATTTTGTATCTTTATCGCTATATTGAAAACCAAGATCATGAAACAATTCTTACTCATACCGATATTTTTTATGCTGTGCACCGGCATTATGGCTCAGGATACGTTAAGTCAAAAAGAGGTAAAAAAAGAGGCCTCCGTGAAAAAAAAGCAAAGAAAAGAGGCCGAAGCTGAACGCAAATTTAAGGAAGCAGGCCAGTTGCTTGAAACCCGACATTTTATTTTACAGGCAAAATTTATAAAAAACCGGGAAGGAAGCCGGATTTCTGTAAATCCATTACTGAATTTCATCCAGATAGATTCAAACCAGGCATTCCTTCAAATTGGATTTTACCAGTTTGTCGGTCCAAATCAGGCAGGAGGCATCAGCGCAGATGGCAGAATAACCAGATGGAAACTGGAGAAAAGTGATAAACGAAAAACGTATACATTATTCATGAGTGTCATCACCAACCGTGGAAACATCGATATCTTCATGGATATTAATCAGAATAGTTATGCAACGGCAACACTATCGGGGATCACTTCAGCCCGGTTGACTTATGACGGAGACCTCCTGCCCACTGATAAATCGGATGTGCACAAAGGGTGGACACCTTAGGCTCTGTATATTATCTTAGTAATAGCATTTTCCTGCTCAGGGAATGATCCCCGATACTTAGCCGGTAAATATAAAGACCCTGTGGCATAAGATTTCCAGACTTATCGTTCCCGTCCCAGATTACTATCTTGGATCCGGGTTCTTCCGGTTGATCAAGAAGCACTCGGATCAGATCGCCGGAGTAACTGAAAATGGACAGCACCACATGAGCTGGTTCTTTCATTTCAAATGGTATGTAGGTCTTACCAGTAAATGGATTTGGATAATTTCCGAATAATTCCCAGGTGCTTCCATCGTGCCCTTCTGTATGTGTAATAATGCCATCAAAACCCAGGATCTGAACATCATCAATGTTCCATCCGCAATATTGCCACCCTCCGTCGGTTTCACCCATGGTCCAACGAATATAAACACTTTCCTGATCATCTGCCACAGCCGAAATATCTATCTCCATCTGTTGCCAGGAGTTATCGGTAATCTCTGCGGGATTTGTCCAGACAGTTGTCCACGAAAGCCCGTCAACGCTAACCCGCACATAGGCATGATCGAATTCCGGATCCTCCACTCCCAGCCATCTCCAGAATTTCAGGTGAACCCCAAACAGGTTTGAACAGTCGATCAGTGTGGTGGTCAAATGTTTTTCCGGAAGGTTATTGGGATAATCCCCCTGTAAGTTATAACCATAAACACTGGAGCCTGTATGACCAGCGGTTGGATCAGGGCCACCGTATTCTCCTCCCAGACCGGCAGGCTGACCAAATTCCCAATCATCTTCAACCGTCCAACCAGGGTCATTGGTGAATAACCATTCATACTTCAGGCTTCGCTGCCCAACCATCAGAACGATTTGAACTGATGTATCGCCAATATGATCAGTCACATTGGTAAACTGAACATGCGACAGATATGCGCCCGTACCCAGACTATTCGCACTCGAATTGATCTCAACGGTGATTTCAACCGTTTCACCCGGATTGAGCGTTCCCTGAAGGGTTCCGTTCAGGGTAACCCAATTGGAAGAGGGTTCGTTCGTCACTTCGTAATTAAAAGGCGTAACCCCCTTATTTTCAAGTTCATAAATTTTACTTTCCGGCGAAAATGGTCCACCTACTGCTCCTTCCGGTTTAAAATCCTCGGTTGGTGTGACATTCAAACCGGTTATGCTGGCAAGAGCCTTCACACAAAAGTTACCGCTATGCTGGAAACCGGAAGGATCGTTGTAATCGTAAAAATCAAGCCATTCGGCTCCGGTTTTGTAAAAACTTTCATTTTCACTGGCAGAAGACTCAACAATGGTCCGATAGTCTGCTCCAAGGAGAACCGGAACATCGGAAGTTCTGTCGTAGGGATATCCACCTGCTGACAGGCTCAGGTAAAGATAAAAATCATTTCCTTCGGTCATTTGAACAAACTGATCCAGATCGATGGTATGGAAACCTGTAAATCCTGCGGTACCACTTTTAGATGTCATCTCGTTCAGCAAGTCTGTCCCGTCAAAATCGTCGTAGATCTTAATTGTGTAATCTGCGCTGTCGGCTGCAGAGAAAAAACTGACTGCCTTGATCAGCAGGTTACCTTCGGAGATGAATTTGTTGAAAACAGCAGTTGGCCCGGTGTATGTATCTCTCCATCCATGATAATCATGGTAGTAAATCTTATCATATTGCTGAGGTTCCACGTTTCTGAATGTGATCGCCCCCATCTCCGGATGATGGCCACAATGTTTATCATAGTATGATATCCAGAAATAGCCGTCAAACCCCCAACCATCTCCCCAACTGTTTTTACACAACCAGGCTCCTGGCTGAGGCGCCTGCGTTACCTTGTTATCATCCCAGCCAATAATGGCCACCGCATGATTTGGATCCTGGGTTGATGTAGGCGGCTGGTAATGAATGTAATTACTCATAAAAGCGCCACTGGAACAGAGACAGGTTCCCATCACCCCGTGATCCATAATACTTTGTTTGACTGTATTGATATTCTCAAGGTTATTTCCCACCGTAAACCATTCAATATCTCTCGGATAATAATAGTGATAACTGTCTGCATGACGGGCAGGTGGGGTCGTGAACGACTGACCGTCAATATCACGAACAGCGCCTTCTCCCCTTGAAAGATACGCGGACGATACCCGGTAATCGCCCCCTTCGTGAACTATCAGGCCACTGCCTGACGGAGGATCCAGATCGTCGTTATTATGCTGATTAAAACCGTTCCACCAGTCAAGATGGTATTCAGCCAGATTTGGTTCCCCGACCTCCCCGGCAGCTGTCCACGCCCCGGTGATCATCAGGTTTCCTTCAATGGCAGCCATTGTACCATGGGTCCAACATGTTCCTCCCTGCTGATCCTTGACAGATGTGACATAATTAATTCCATTAACATCCCTTAAATCAAATGATTCCGGAGGGTCCAACTTCTGAGCAGAGGAACTGATTCCAATTCCAAGAGTCAGAAAAAAAAGAAGATACTGATACATGTTTTTTGGTTTTATGAACGTTACGAAGGTACAAAAAAATCATCTTCAACCATTGGTTATCGGATAATCCATAAAATACCGGTAAAATTTCCGGTTTGCATGAACGGTATTTAATGGATATTGCATGGATCATTTCTGATATTGATCCCAGGATCTGTTAGCCTGTATCATCATAATAACAGCCTTATAATGCGTTGATATAGGCCATCACCTCCTCTGCGATCGCCGGATTCCGGAGATTCCTGTGGTCGACCCACTCGAGGATGGGTTTTCGCTCCAGGATATCGTATCCCTCAAAAAGTCCGGATGTGACCGGTACCAATCCGTCGTTGGCAGGACTTTGAAACAGCACAAAAGCGTCGTACCCGGCTTTATCGACCAGATCGTAATAGGTTTCAACCCAGACCCATTTCAGCCGGTACTTTACGATCCTGAAGCTCCCCTTCATCTGGCCACCGAATACCACATACCGGTTCCGGCTATTTATGTCGTGATAATTCGACAGCAAACCCTGTATGAAGGATGCCTGCGGGGCCATATCACGGCAACCCGGAAAA
The DNA here is from genome assembly GCA_016926765.1 of Bacteroidales bacterium. Classification (GTDB taxonomy): domain Bacteria; phylum Bacteroidota; class Bacteroidia; order Bacteroidales; family FEN-979; genus QYOJ01. The sequence goes on from JAFGNY010000084.1 coordinate 4,838, forward strand.
TCGACGAAACAGAGGATCTTCGACAGTGTGGCCAGAGGTGTTCCCAGATGGGGTGTGCCGAGAGCTACCAGCCGTGCGGTTTCTCCTCCCCGGGAGATGTAGGCGCGAGCCACCAATCCCCCCATGGAGTGCGCCACGATGATGGGGTTGGTTAGTCCTGCCGCTGTAACAGAATCGTACAACGCCTTTCCGTTGATCATGATGGAATCTTTCCAGTTGTACTGAAACAAATACACATCATGCTTTTTCTTGAAATCAGCCGTCAGCAGTGCGATGATATCATTCCAGTGGGTCAGGTCGCCCGTCATCCCATGGATAAAGATCACGGCTGAATCGCCGGGATGATCCGATGTATTAACTTTGCTGAACACATATGAATTTGTTGGAAAAAAATCCGGGCACCGAAAGTCCAGGGATGCTGAAATGATCACTGGCTGGTTGTCGCTTCCGCTACCCAAAAGTAACTGCGATTGAAGTGATCCTGCCAGGCTGGGCGAAGATGTATCGCTTTCCAGAATCCCCCGGAAAACAAAATCAAATCGGTCGTCCCCGAAGTCGGCTGTAACAAACACACTGTCCTGTAAAACCTCTCCGGAGATGGTTCCCTGAATCAAATCGGTTGAATCGCGCACAACAGCCTCTCCTGATAGTATAATTCCGGTCTGATTAATACTGAAGAGATACAAATGACTAATAGTATCAGGATCCAACTCCATCATAGTGCATTCCCAGTAGGTAAGACCCTCGAACATAGGCTCCTGCTGTGTGATCGTCGTATTTGATTTTTTGCATGAGGAGAGAGCGGCAACTGTGAATATAAAGGCGCCTGATGCAAAGAATAAAAAGCTTGATTTCATGACTTTAGTGTTAGTGGATTAATATCAAGGCTCGTACTGGGTAACTAAGGTTCCATAAACCACATCACATAACCACATTTCCCGCAGATGTAGTTTGTCGCTTCCCTGTTCGCCCACTCAATCCCCAGAAAAGTCATTCCGGCTGTATTCATCAGGGTTCTCCGGGTGGTGAATTTTGTATGATGGCAAACCGGACACTCCAGCTTATGCCCGGAAACCGTGTACTCCGCCGCTTCTTTTTGTTTATTCATCTTCTTTCTTATTCTGAAATCGTTCCATTGAACTGTTCTGGGTTTCAAATATACGAAGGAATCTGATATTTTTTGACTTCGTGTTGAAAGAATCGCCAGCAAAGACTTCTCCACGAAGGCACGAAAGACCACAAAATTGATAATGGGCATTTTGCGCACTTAACGTAATTCTTAGCGACTTTCCCGGTTAAGTCAAAACCAACATTCAATTACTTTTCGGAGTGGACTCAATTATGGATTTGAAAATTATTGTATCTTTGTTCCCGGCAATGGGGTCTGCCTCTAACCGTCAAGAATGACTGATGACTCCTGACAATTAAAAGTCAGTCATTCAAATGCACTTATCATATTCACACAGGAATAGTCATAAAATGCCAAACTTTCAGCAGTTCACTGAAAAGCTTGAGCAATTCTTCGGTCTTTTAAACCTCCCTGAAAAATCAGACGAATTAAAACGGATCACGGGCACTATAACCGCTTCAGATTTTATCGATGTGGCCGTGGTCGGCCAGTTCAAGGCAGGAAAAAGCTCCTTTATCAATTCCCTTCTTGGGGAAACCGTCATTCCTACCGGTTTTCTGCCTGTCACCTCTGTGATAACCCGGGTCTGTTTCGGAGAACGCATTGAAATCATAATCCGGCACCAGGACGGGATGACGGTATCCATTCCAACTGAGAAACTGGTTGAATTCTGCTCGGAGCAATATAACCCGGGAAACAGAAAGAAAATAGATGTTATCGATGTTTATCATCCCGCCCTCAAAGAGGTAAGCAAGATCCGCCTGGTAGATACACCGGGGCTGGGAAGCATTTCGGAAGAGACAACGCAGGTTACGACCAGGTGGCTCACCGAAGCAAGTTATGCACTACTCATTATCAGCTCAGAGCGTCCATTGTCCGCTGCAGATCTTGCCGTGGTAGAACAGTTGAAAAAGATCTGCCCCAGAATCTCGTTGCTCATAACAAAGATCGACCTGGTTCCATCGGAGGAGCATACCCGGCTAATGGAATATATCCGCAACGGGATTTCTGCCTATTCGACAGATTATCCCATTCAAATACTGGGATACTCTATCTTTAATCATTTGTCCGATTACAGGGAACCTATACTTCAGAAGATCATCCGGCCTTTGCAGGAACAGTTTGATGATGAAAAGACATCCGTTTCCGTGCATAAGCTCTCCGGACTTTCCCGGGATTGCCTTCAATACACGGAAATAGTTTTGCGCAACCAGGAGAAGTTCAAAAACGATGAACAGCAACTTCTCGGTGTGGTGAAGGAAATTGAAAAGAACAGGGAGCAATCTAAGACCGAGTTGCTCTATACAACGACTGCATTCAAGGGTGAGGTCAGGGGAATGCTTGAGAAGGTCATTATCCCGTTCCAGGATGACATGACCCATTCACTTTTCAGCTTGTTTGAAGCCGGGATTAGCTTACAAAAGGGCATGCTGTACCAGGTCAGTAACTGGTTTGAAAAATGGATCATCGATTCCATCCGCAGCAGCGTAAATCAAACCTATCCTGAGACCCTTTGTCAGGTCGATGCCTTTTTGGCGGACAAGGCCGGTTTTTACACCCTGTTCGTCAAATCCTTCCAGCAGACTTACAAACAGTTCATCCGGGAGCTTTACAACGTGGAAATCAGGATAGAACCGATAAAGGTAGCCCCGGTGCAAATCGGGAACCCTGATATTTCCATCTACCGGATCTTTAATTCGCATCTCGATCTTTTTTTCTTCTATTTTCCTGTGGTTTTGATCAAGCCCTTGTTAAGGAGGTACTTAATGAAGCAGATCGAATACGAGGTGGAAAAAAACCTGCGCCGTCACATTTCGATCCTAACCGGAAAAATACTGAAGATCATCGATACGTATCACAAAGTATCTGCGCTAGCAATTCAGAATGAATTAGAAACATTGGAACGACTTATCCGGTCAAAAACCGACATGGAGAAACCCTATCTGGTAATGAGAGAGGAACTCCATGGAATGATCGAAGAACTTCAAAACCTTCAGAACAAATTAAAACAACATCACATTAACTAACTATAAATCGAACATTATGAAAATTACAAACGTAAATGCCATTGAAATCCTGGATTCAAGGGGAAATCCAACTGTTGAAGCAAATCTGACCTTAGAAGACGGTACCACTGCCAGGGCCATGGTTCCAAGCGGAGCTTCTACCGGGGAACGTGAGGCCTGTGAGCTGCGGGATGGGGATAACAAACGGTATAATGGAAAAGGCGTTCTCCATGCCGTAAAGCATGTGAATGAAACGATAGCCAAAGCAGTCATTGGAAAAGACATTGGCGATCAGAAGGAACTGGATGAGTTGCTTATCACGTTGGATGGCACGGAAAATAAAGCAAAATTGGGTGCAAATGCCATTCTCTCGGTTTCAATGGCATTCGCACGTGCCAAGGCAATGAGTGATGGAATTCCCTTATACCGGTATTTAGGCGGGGAAAAGGCAAATCTTCTTCCCGTTCCGTGTATGAATGTTATCAATGGAGGCGCTCATGCCGATAACAATGTGGATTTCCAGGAATTCATGATTGCACCTCACAATGCCCCTTCATTCAAAGAATCCATCCGGATGGGAGAAGAGGTTTTTCATGCACTCAAGGTTGTTCTGAAACGAAAAAGTTACAATACCGGCGTTGGAGATGAAGGAGGATTTGCACCAAACCTGAAATCAAACGAAGAAGCTGTAGATGTCATATTAGAGGGAATTGTCCGTGCGGGTTATAAACCAG